>JBAXWO010000206.1:0-5261 GCA_037128375.1 bacterium | reverse complement strand
CCCCGCCACCACCGCCTGCCCCAACGCCAGACCCCCGTCGCCGGGCGGAACCTGCCGGTGTCGCAACACCGTCAACCCCCGCTCCTCCAAATCGGGAACGAGCAGATCGTTGAGAATCCGATTCATGAATACACCGCCGCTCAAGGCGATCACCCGGCCCCTCGTTTGTCCCAGCCCATAGATTACCATTGCTTTGGCCGCCCTCACAATGGCGCAGTGGACGGCCATGGCAACCTGGCTGGAGGGGCGGGTTCCGTCCCTGCCGCGCTCGCTCAGCATCCGGAAGGCCGGGTTCCAGTCGATCAGAAGCATTCCCTCCACTTCCCGGGTCCCGAATGGAATCTCAGGACACTCCCCCTGCCGGCCGCCGGAGGCCGCGGCTTCGAGGCGAATGGCGGGCTGGCCCTCGTAGGTCACGGTATCCGGGGCACACCCCAGCAGGACCGAAAACGCGTCGAACACACGCCCGGCGGCATGGCTCAGTGGCGCGTTCAGGGATTGACGGCATTGCCGGGTCCATACCGCAACCTCTTCCTCCGTCACGCCCAGACGTTCGCGCCAGGCGTCCGAAATCTCAAGGCCCGCCTCGACAAAGCGCGCGACCAGTTGGCGAACCGGATGGCGGACCGCGCTGTCACCCCCTGGCAACCGCACCGGCGCGAACGTGGCACAACGGGTGAAGCCCCGCGCGCGAACGTCCAGCAGTTCGGCGCCCCACACCGTGCCATCCGGTCCCCATCCGGTGCCATCCATCACCAGCGCCAACCCCTCCCGCAACCCGTGCTCGGCCAGGCAGGCCGCCGCATGGGCGTGATGATGCTGAACCTCCACCACCGGCAACCCGCCCTGGTCCGCCAGGATCCGCCCGCGCCGCGTGGCCTGCATGTCGGGGTGCAGGTCAACCGCCACCGCTTCCGGACGGCGATCGAGAAAATAGGGCAACGTCCGCACGACTTGCTCGAACCCGTCGAGGGCCTCCGGGGAATCCAAATCGCCGATATGCGGAGAGAGTACCACCCGGTCGCCATAGGCCACCGCAATGGCGTTCTTCATATCCGCCCCCATCGCCAGGACGCAGCGCTCGAGCGGGCGCCCCAGGCGGATCGGCGTCGGCGCATAGCCGCGGCCACGCCGCCAGACCTGCGGGGCCCCGCCCTGCAGCACGCACACCGAGTCGTCATTGCGCAGGTTGATCTCGCGGTCATGCACCAGGAACAGATCCGCGATTCCATCCAGCCGGCTCCAGGCCTCGTCGTTGCGGATGCAAATCGGCTCACCGCGCTGGTTGCCGCTGGTCATGACCAGAAGTTCGAAGGGCGGCACGGGATCGTCCCGCAACGGCGTGAAGAGGAGTTGTTGCAGGGGCGTCGTAGGCAGCATGACCCCGAGCGTCCCGGTATCGGGGCTGATCAAGTCCATGGGCAAGCCGCGCCGCCGGGTCGACTCCGGCCTCACGTCCATGATCGCAATGGGCGCCTCGGGCGTTTCCAGAAGACGGGCCAGGGCGGGCGACACCTCGCCATAACGCCGCACCGTCTCCAAATCGGCGGCCATGACCGCCAGCGGTTTGTGCGGGCGGCGTTTCCGCTCCCTTAAACGCGCCAGGGCCTCGCGATTGAACGCATCGACCACCAGGAGAAACCCGCCGATCCCGCGCACGGCCAGGAGGCGCCCTTCCCTCAGCGCCTGCCGCGCCCGGCGCAGGGGGTCCCCGGGCACCCGTGTTCCGCAGGAATCGGTCAAGACCCATTGCGGACCGCAGGCTGGGCAAGCCGTGCTTTCGGCATGAAAGCGGCGGTCGGCAGGATCGTCATATTCCCGCCTGCAGGCCTCGCACAACGGAAACTTCGCCAGGGTGGTCCGTTCCCGGTCGTAGGGCATGGAGGTCAGGACCGTGTACCGCGGACCGCACCGCGTGCAGGAGGTGAACGGATAGCCGTAATGCCGGTCGGCGGGATCGAGAATCTCGGCGCGGCAGTCCGGGCACATGGCCAGATCGGCCGGGATCAGGACTTCCGCCTCTTCGCCGGCGACACTTCTTAAGATGACGAACGGACGGGGCGCCTCCGCCAGGTTTTCCTCGAAAACCGGGATGATCTTTTCCACACGCGCCGGCGCCGGCAGACGTGCCGGCAGGTCGCGCAGGAAGGCCGCAACCGTTTCCGGCGGCCCTTCCAGCGTGAGGCGCACCGCGCCCATCCGGTTTTGCACCCATCCGCCCAGATGGGCTTCCACCGCCAGACGATAGACGGAAGGGCGTAAGCCGACACCCTGGACAACGCCGGTCAGGTCCACCGTCCGTCTGGTTGATCCGCTTTGCATGGTGAGGGCTCGTGCAGGGAGGATGGGATCTTATTCCTGCGGGGGCAGGACTCCTTCCGCGACGAGTTGCCGATCGGTCTCCGGGGTGAGCGGAATGGGAAGCGGGGTTTGACCGCTGCGCAAAAGTTCCTTCTGGTACTCCTGCAGCATCTGCGCGATTTCCTCTTCCGAGAGATCGAGCCGGTTCGCGTCGCTGAACGTCGCCGACAGGGCGGCTTCCGTGTCCCGCCCGCCGGCGCGTTTCTTGCCGGCGCGGATCGAACCTATGGTGTCCGCCGGCGCTTCGCGCGGCGCCGCCGGGGAGGCGAGGGCGGCGGCCTTCGCCTTGGCGGCCTCCGCCTCGCGCAGGCGTTCGAGTTCAGTCCGCAGCCGGGCCGCCTCCCGCTGCTGCCGACGCTTGGCATAAGAGAGATTCTGCTCGGCCGCCGTGGGCGGAGCGGCGGGCACTACGGTCAGGTCAGGAGCGGGCGGCGGCGGGTCCGGCTCGGCGATCCGTTCGAACCGGTTCGAGCCGCCCAACATGGACACCCAGTAATCCTCCGGACCGCGCCGCAACCGCGCCCGTTCCGCGACGTAGTCGGCTTCGATGATTTCGATGTCATCCACGCTTTCCCCGATGCCGACCATGTAGTTGCGCTTGTTCTTCAGGTCCACCAACCCCACCCGCAACACGCCCGCCGAATCGCGCACGACGGCCGACATTCTGATCTGGTTCACCACGGATTTCTCAGGCGGCAGGGGTGGCGTGGCTGGCGGCATCACAACGGGTTCCGTTCCGAAGGGCTTGCGGTCCAGAATGACGCCATAGCGATCGAACGACGAGGCCGGGGCGCTTCCTTCAAGCAGGGAGAGCGCGAGGACCATGTAAATCACATGAATACCCTTGTGAGGCGATTTCATGTTCGTATTATCCTCATGTGGCGGCCTTAACACAAGAACCGAGAAAGGTCCGTGATGGCCGCCCGGTCATCGCCGATCCCGGGAAATCCGCCTCTCAGCGGTCACGTTCAGGACGGGGATCGCGGCCCAGCAGGGCATCCACGGCGACGCGGGGATCCTTGCCCTCCATCACGATGGCATACACTTCCTCCGTAACGGGCACCGGCACCCCCGCCTCGCGGGCCAGTGCGCGGGTGGTGACACAGTTATCCACGCCCTCGGCCACCTGCTTCATACCGGCCAGGATGGCGGCCATCTTCTCGCCCCGACCCAGCCGCTCGCCCACCGTATGGTTGCGACTGAGCCGGCTGGTACAGGTGAGCACCAGATCGCCCATCCCGCTCAGCCCGGCAAAGGTGGCCGGATGCGCCCCCAGCGCCAGACCCAATCGCGATATCTCGGCCAGCCCGCGGGTGATCAGCGCCGCCCGGGCGTTGTGACCAAACCCCAGGCCGTCGCTGACGCCCACCCCGACGGCAATGACATTCTTGAGGGCGCCGCCCAGTTCAACCCCCACAACGTCCTCGGACGTGTAGACCCGAAACCGCGGACCATTGAAAACCTGCTGCAGCGCCGTGGCGCATTCGCCATCCCGACAGGCGATCGTCACCGCGGTGGGGGTCCCCGCCGCCACCTCGCAGGCGAAACTCGGGCCCGACAGGGCCGCCACCGGGCCCCGTCCGAGCACCTCTTCCGCCACCTGGGTCATGCGATGATGCGTCCGCCCATCCAGCCCCTTCGCCACACTCATCAGCAGGACGCCCTTCGGAATGGGGCCGGCAAACGCGGCCAGCACGGAACGGAAATACCGGGTCGGCGAGGCCAGCACGACAACCTCGGCCCCCTCCACGGCCTGAGCCGGATCCGCAGTCCATTCCAGTTCGGCCGGAAGCTTGACGCCCGGCAGGTAGTCCACATTCTCACCACCTGCGCGGATCCGGGCGATATACTCCGGAAAGGGGCCCCAGATCCGGACCCGATGTCCGTTCCGGAGGAGGGTCAACCCGATCGCCGTTCCCCAGCCGCCATCGCCGATGATCGCAATCCGCTTCGTCATCGTGAACCTTTTCGCCGCTATTTCCCCGCTGCCCGCTTCTTCCCGAACTCAAACCTGTGTTCGGTGCCCGCCGCCAACCGTTGAATATTCGCCTTGTGCCGAAGGATGATCACCCCGCCCAGAACCGTCAGGAATACCGGCAGCGGCAATCCCTGTCCGCGATAGAGCCACCAGGCGATCGCCGGAACGGCCGCCGCCGCCGCGACCGAGGCCGCTGAGACGTAGCGGGAGGTGACAAAAACCAGGAGCCACACCAGGAACCCTATTCCCATGGCGCCCGGAGCGATGCCGATCAGCGCCCCGGCGCTGGTGGCCACGCCCTTGCCGCCCTTGAATTTCAGATAAACCGGCCAGGTGTGCCCCACAATGGCCAGCGACGCATAAACGAGGTTCAGCCAGGACGGCGGCTCCGTCCCGCTGATCCGTGCCACCAGCAGCGGGAACACGAGCGCGGGGACCAAGCCCTTCACGGCGTCAGCCACGAAGGTGAGAATCCCCAGCGTTTTGCTGACCGCCCGGAACACGTTCGTCGCCCCGATGTTGCCGCTGCCCACCTTGCGGATGTCCACGCCTTTGGCCCGGGCGATCAGAAAGCCGTTCGGAACGGCGCCCACCAGATAGGCCACCAGACCCAGCCCGACGGCCACCCCGTATTCATGGCACGGGCACATCATCGTTTCTCCCCTGTTCTAGCGTGCATCAATCCCGCCCCCGCCGTCGTCAGGCTTTCTTGGCCCGTTTCTGCCACATCAATTGAATGATCATCATCACCTGGTTGGCCGTCCAGTAGAGCACCAGCGCCGACGGCATCGAGTAGAGGAACATCAGCATGATGACCGGCATGAACATCATCATCTTCTGCTGCGCCGGATCGCCGGCCGTGGGAGTCAGGTGCTGCTGCCAGGCCTGGGTCGCCGCCATGATCAGCGGGAGAATGTTCAGC
>JBAXWO010000205.1:0-5264 GCA_037128375.1 bacterium | reverse complement strand
TAAATTCTGTCAAAAATCTTCAGATTGCTGAATCTTTTGATGCGTTTGCCCTGGATCCTGCCCCTGGCACTTGTTATGGTTGCCCCATGAAACGCCTTGAATTATCCGACTGGCCGGAGCTGGTGACCCGGCTTCGTCGTCCGCACCACTCCAGCTACTTCGCCATGTATTCCAGCGTCTTTGACGGTATCGTCACCGACCCGGTCCTGATGATGCTGCCCATCGACGACCACATGGTCCATCGCGGCGACGGAATCTTCGAAGCGCTGAAGGCCGTGAACGGGAACCTCTACAACCTCAAGGGGCACCTTGAACGCCTTGCAAATTCCGCCCGCGGCCTCGCCTTGCCCATGCCGGAAGCGTTCAGCCAGATCCACGACATCGTCATCGCCACCGTGAAAGCAGGCGGACGACCAGACGTCATGGTCCGCATCTTCGTCTCACGGGGCCCCGGCGGCTTTGGGGTAAATCCCTATGAATGCCCGGCTTCCCAGCTCTATGTCGCGGTCACCGCGCTCGGCAGCCCGTTCATGCAATTGCATCCCGAGGGCGCCCGGGTGCGGACCAGCACTATCGCGGCCAAATCCGCCCATATGGCCAGTATCAAAAACTGCAACTATGCCCCCAATGTGTTGATGAAGAAGGAAGCGGTGGATGCCGGCGTGGACTTCTCAGTCGGGTTCGACGAACTCGGCTTCCTGACCGAGGGTGCCACGGAAAACATGGGGATCGTCTCGCCGGACAACCAGCTGCTCTTCCCCAAACTGGACCGCGTTCTCGCGGGAACAACCATGCTGCGCTTGATGGCATTGGCCGGAGACCTGGTGCGGCGCGGCAAACTGACCCATGTGGGGTTTGCCGATATCACTGCTGCCGACATTTTGCGGGCGCGCGAATTCCTGGTGGCGGGAACCACCATCAATGTGGCCGCGGCGGTGTCGCTTGATGGTCAGGCCATCGCGGAGGGTCGCCCGGGCCCCGTCTATCGCGAACTCAGCGCCCTTCTGGAAAAGGACCTGCGCGAGAACAGGGAACTCCTAACCCCCGCCTTGTGAAGAGCCCGGGGCGGCGGCCGCCTCGATCATAACTTCCCGGCAGGTCTCCAGAACATCGGTCACAGCCAACTCATGCAGACAGGTGATCGGACGGCACAACTTGTGATAGCCAAAGATGCAACACGGGGAGCAGGCCATCGGTCTCCGGACCACTGCCCGTCGCGGCCCGCGAACCCCCCACTTCAGACTGTCGCTGGGGCCGAACCAGATCACCGTCGGCGTGCCTAACGCCACGGCCACATGCGCCAGACCGGAGTCACCGCCCATATAGAGGACCGCCCTCCGAATCACCGCCGCCGACTGGGCCACCGTCAACCGCCCCGTGAGCGAAATAATCCGTCCCTCCAATCGAACACCGGCGAGGATCTGGTCGGCCAGACACCGCTCACCCCTGCCCCCCAGGAGCGCAAAGGACAGGGAAGGATCCTGCCCCAGCTGCGTGATCAGTTCCGCCACCTTCTCCGGCGCCCAGTGTTTATAGCGGCTCGTTCCGCCGACATGCACCGCCACCAGGCGACCCAGCCCCCCCCACCGCTCAAGTTTCCGCAGGACCTCAACCGGCATGGCGGCGGGATCCACGGTCAGGCAGCCCTCCACTTCCGCATGCTCCATGAGGCCCAGGGGGGCCAGCAGTTTCATGAACTGGTCCGCCTCGTACCCGCCCAGATCGTAATTCACGAGGTGCGTGTAGAGCAGGTTACGACCGGGATTGATCTTGAACCCGATCCTGACCGGCGCGCGACTGAGCAGGGCCATGAGGGCGGAGAAATAGTGGAATTGCTCGGTGTCGATCGCCACGTCATAAGGGGATTCCAACAGGCGGCGAAACAGGCCGACGGGCTGGGCGTCATACAGCATCGCCTCATCCTGAAAGCCGCCCAACCTTAGAATATCCCGATTCCGTTTCTCGCAAACCAGATGAATGACAGCTTTTGGAAAACGCTGGCGCAGGCTTTTCAGGAGCGGAAGCAGCAAGACCATGTCACCCATCCCGCCCGGCCGGATCACCAGAATACGGCGTATTTCGGCCCTGACGGGTGCCTCCGGAACAGCACTATCCTCCTCTAGAAGATACCGGAGCCAGCCCACCGTCCAGCACAGCAGGAAGCCCAGGGTCGCATCCAGAAATTTCAGAACCGCCACTTTCATTCACGATCCTTTCGCGGCTCGCTTCCGCCAGCCTGCGACTCCCGCAAGACACGCGCCCAGCACGGTCAATCCGCGACCCAGCCCATCGCTCCAAGTTGATCCGTAGAACAGTTCTACCTGTTCCTGCTCCGGAAAGACCAGCATAAAGGCGGGCGACACCATGAACACCTTTTTCGCCCCCTTGACTTTCCAGTTTGGAAAGTAACTGCATTTGATGATATGCGGGGCCCCCAGAGCATCGGTCTTGAAGGCGATCCGATCATCGGTCACCACCTCATCCCAAATCCGTCCACTCGCGACCGCTATGGTTTGTGGATTGTGGGTTGTAGGTCGCTGGGCGTTGGAGCCAGGGTCTCTCAGCCCGGCCATGGTCTTCCTGAATTCAGCCTCGGACAGCCGCGGTCCGGCAGGGGCCCCTTCCGATCCCTCGCCCGGCGGGATAAAGAGGAACGGCTGATCTATTGCGGCCATCGTATACAGCCATTCCAGAGAACACTCTTTCCAGCGCGTCGTTTCCACCACCACCGGCTGAAATCGCGGGATGACCACGTAGTGCCCGTCGTGGCTCATCAATTCATAAAGTTCCCACTCTTCCTCCCTCTGAATGAAGCGCCACCGTGAATCGTGGCGCAGGGCATTCCGCGTGGCCTCGGACCGCGCGATGAAGTGTTTGACGTTGAACAGTTCCAGGTGCCGGGTGGCGTTCGTGAAGTTGAACGTTGCCGGCACCACCATGGGCGGATATCCCGCGCAGGTCGGCGAACTCTCGCCCTGAATGTAGTAGGAGAACATTGACCCGAAGCCCGAATTGACCAGCCCGCCTTCCAGGATCGGCTTGCCCGCGAGATGCGGCGCCAATTCAAAGATCCTCGAGGAGCCCAGTTGATTATTCTCCTCGCACAGATCGTTGGCCAGCCGTCCAGGCGTGCCCTCAAGCGGCAGGACCAGATCATCAAAAACGCCGCCCGAGGGCTTGATTTCCAATCCCGCGAAATTCCAGGCCGACCAGGCACGACTCAGGCTGACACCGGGGTCGCCCGGAACGTGATCCTCCAGGACCGCGCCCGCCAACGCCGCCACGACGATGCCGGCAACCGCCCATTCCTGCCGCCGTCGCCCCTCCAGAAAAAGACCCACTCCCACGGCCCCCAACGCCACGATGGCGAAGAATATGAACGGCCACAAGCGCACATTCACAAATACCGGGGAAACCCCAAACCCAAAATAGAACAGAGCCAGGCTGGCCGCCAGCATCCAGACCAATAGCCAGACGCCATACACCTGCCGGCGCAGGCCCAGCACCCCCGCCACCACGGCCAGTGGAATCAGCGCCGCCGTGTAGCCCGGAAAGTTCTTCCACAGGGTCATGCCCCAGTTTACGCCGAATTCCATGCTGAATTCCGACTTGGCCACCAGCGGCACCCACCACCACGCCATGAGCAAGAGGGCCAGCCCCCCCTCCATCGCCATCAACCGGATGCCGGACAGCAGGCGGCGACCACGCCCCCCATGACCGTCGTTTCTCAGCGCAACGATCACGGGCGCTGCTGCCAGTGCCACCCCCGCCATGACGGACGTAAAGAAATGCGAGGCCATCACCAGCACCAGGAGCAACACCGTCCTCAGCCTGAAACGCCCCTCCTCCGTATCCCGGTACGCCGCGGCGATCGCCGGCAGCATCAACGCAAAACTGAGACTGTTGGCGATCATTCCCGCCAGCGTGCTGGATACATTCACGCCCCACATCGTATGGACCCGTGTGAACAGAAAGGGCACCATCCCCGCGGCCAGCAGGAGGGGGACCGGCCGGGGAAAACGCCACAGGCGCGCCGCCACATAGGCACTGGCGGGCAACGCCACCAACCCCAGCACGCTGACCAGCTTGAAGGCAATGTTGAAGGGAAGGGCGACGCTCAGCAAGGCGATCAACACGTAGGGCAGGCAGAAATAGAACTGGAACATCGGGAAGCCGCACCACCACCCGCCTGCCCATGAGATGAATCGTCCGTGCCCGAAGAGTTGTTCCCTGAGGTGGCTGGCCAGGTAGTTATGCGCGGGCGTATCGCCGCCCACCGTGGTCGTATCGCGGAGCAAGTCCAGCGGCGACAGATGCCACAGGATAAACCCCGTGATGACAACCAGCACGCCTGCGTCGAAACACAGGCGCTTCCAATCTGTCCTGAGACTGTAAATGGCAGGATTCCGGATCAGTTAACCAACCTGACTTTGCGGTTGCCCTTTTCCACCCGACCCACGATGACCGGCTTACTGCCTCCCTGTCGGAGCGCCGCCATGGCGTCATCGGCATCTTTCCCCCGGACCATGATCACCATGCCGATGCCCATGTTGAACACGCGGTACATTTCCTCGCGATCCACACGCCCCTCCCGCTGAATGAATTCAAAAACCGGCGGAAGCCGCCAGGAAGAGCGATCGATCATGACATCCACCCCATCCGGCAACACGCGCGGGATGTTATCGGGAAACCCGCCGCCCGTGATGTGCGCCATGCCCCGGATCGTCACCTGCAGCATCAGCGCCGTGACCGGCTTGAGATAACTCTTATGAACGGCCAGCAGCACCTCGCCCACTTTCTTCCCGGTCCCTGGCAGGATATCCGTGACCTTCAGGCCGGCGGTTTCGAGGATCACCTTCCGGGCCAGCGAATACCCGTTCGTATGCAACCCCGAGGAAGGCAGCCCGATGACGACGTCACCCGGGCGAACCGTCTTCCCCGTCACAATGGCGCGCCGATCCACCACCCCCACGATCGTCCCCACCAAATCGTATTCCTTCGGCGGATACAGACCCGGCATCTCGGCCGTCTCGCCGCCCAGCAACGCGCAGCCGTTCTCCCGGCAGGCCTTGCACAGCCCGCTGACCACCTGCTCGAAGATCCATCCCTCGAATTTTGAAATGCCGACATAGTCCATGAAGAACAACGGTACCGCGCCCTGCACGAGGATATCGTTGACGCAGTGGTTGACGATGTCCTGCCCCACCGTGTCGTGCCGGCCCGCCAAGGCCGCGATTTTCAGCTTCGTACCCACCCCGTCCGTA
>JBAXWO010000204.1:0-5273 GCA_037128375.1 bacterium | reverse complement strand
GCTCAACAGCGACTGCATCTCAAGCTTATGGAATAGGGCCTCGGCCCGGTCGAGATCGCGCGCCGCGTCCGCCAAGGCATGATCGCGCTGGGGCCCCGCCTCCTCGGCATCAGCCAGTTCCACCATCATGTCCGCTTCTTCGACCGCTTTGTCGATCTCCGTGAACGGCCCCAGGACCGCCTTGAGCTCGTTCACACGGCCCAGCAGTTCCTTGGCTTTGTTGGGATCATCCCAGAACCCCGGCGCCGTGGTCTGCGCCTCCAAATCCACCGCCGTGGCGGAACGACCGGCCACGTCAAAGATAACCTCGCATTTCCTCGGTCTTGCCCCGCATTTCCGTGATGCGGGCCCGGATATCCTCATGCATGCTTAGTCTCCACTTCATCGACGGCTGAACGTCGTTCGCGCCGGATCGCCATTAGCGCCGCGGCAAAACAAAGGGCCGTCACCGCCGCACAGGGAATGGCGAAATACCGGTCCCCATATTTTGCGTAAGGCGTCAGGGGCATGTCAGCCGCCGGAACCGATAGCGTCCATTCCCGCAGGGCCGGAGTCGGGATCAGGCCGAAACTGTTCTCCGTGGGTTCCACAACCGTACCGGTGGGCTCAATCAGGCAGGTAACGCCCGAATTGGCCACGCGCAGCGCCGGCACCCGGTTCTCAACGCAGCGGAATACGCAGTGACTCAAGTGCTGTTCCGGCCCGGCCGAACCGTCGAACCAGGCGTCGTTGGTCTGATTGATCAGCAGGCGCGCCCCACGACGCACCGCCGCGCGGGATAGATCGGCCATGACGTCCTCGAAACAAATCAGGCACGCAAACAAGGTCGGCGGCGTGCCCACCTTGAAGATCGTGGCCTCGGTACCCGCCGAACAGTTCCAACCCATGGGCGCCAGACGGGCCAACCAGGGAATAAACCCGGAAAACGGAATATATTCGCCAAAGGGCACGAGGTGCTGTTTGTCGTAACGCGCCACAAGCTGCCCCTTTTCGTCAAAAAGAAAGCTGGAATTGAAACAGCGCATGGTGTTGTTCGTGACCTCCACGTCCATGGACCCCACCAGCAGGGGAACCCCATGCCGGCTCAAGTCACGAACCAGATCCTGGGAGTCTCCTTCCTGGGTGACACAGAGCGGCGTTGCCGTCTCAGGCCAGACCACCATATCAGGCTTTTGCTCCCCGCCCACCGCCGCCTCGGTCATGTTCCGCAGCGTGGAGTGGATCCGGTCGACGTGCTCATCCGTCCATTTCGTGATCTGGGGAATGGCCGGCTGCACAGCTGTCACCACCAGGCGTCCGGGTTGGGACGGATAGTTCCGGATCGTCGTGAAGCCGAACCGGAAACAAAACGCGACCACCATGAGGCCCAGGAAAAGCTCAAAGTGCGGGCGATACTGCGATTCGCGGTACCCCGGCAGATAGCGCAAAATGGTGAACACAATCCCCGCGTTCAACAAGGCCACCATCGCCGATACCCCCGGCACCCCCACCCACGCAGCGATCTGAATAAAAGCGGTGACTCTGTACTGGGACACCCCGAGCAGGTTCCACGGGTAGCCCCCGAACAGGACCGACCGCCCATACTCGAACCCCACCCAGAACACCACGATTCCAAACGTCAGCAGGAGGGTCCGCCATAGTTTCCCCACTCCGACCGCGCCGACCGCCCAGGCCAGCGTCATCGCGAAAGCCCCCATATAGAGCGCGCAGTACCCGGCCAGCAGCAGCCACCCCAACACGATCAGCACCGCCGGTGCGGGAGAGGTATGAACAAGACTCAGAAGCCAGCTGAGGGTCACCAGCCAGAACACCGCGCCCGAAATGAAACCGAGACGGAAAGACTGCCGGATCACGGTGCCTCGCGGAATCACGAGTCGTCCCTCTTCCGCCGCGGACTCCGGGGGGCGCCCCGCCAGGGCTGTAATCAGCACGGCCAGCAGCAACGGGACCAGGCCGAACCACGCGCCCTGCCAGGACGCGAAGGGAGGATAGGCCCCCGCCAGCATCACACCGGAGACGATGGCCGCCGGGACCTTCCAAGGCAACCTTCTCCAATTCCTCAGCGGGGACTCTGACTGCAACTTCGCACCCATGATCAAGCGTTCGCTCCGCAACATTTCTTGTACTTTTTACCGCTGCCGCACGGACACGGATCGTTGCGCCCCACCCGCGGCATCTGCGGTTGCACCGGCATGGCCGACGACGCCTTGAGCGCCGCCTGCATCACCTCATGGCCCCCGCGCACGGTCGGTCGGGCGGGCGGAAGCTGGGCCGTCCCCGTCCCCAGCGCGGCGACCTCGTCGTGAATCATCTGCCGGGGCAACTGATTCATGAAACGCTCGAAGGTCAGGACGGATCCCGATGCCCGGAACATCTTGCTGCAGATATCCTCGCGAATGTCATCCATGAGGTTCGCGAACATGTCATACGCTTCACGCTTGTATTCGACAAGTGGATCGCGTTGCCCGTAGGCCCGCAGGCCCACGCCCTGCCGCAAACCATCCATGCTGCGCAGGTAGTCCTGCCAGTGCAGATCGATGGCCTGCAGCATGACATGCCGCTCCACGGAGCGCGCCACCTCGGCGGTCTCGAGGGACATCTTCAGCTCATAGGCCTGCTTGATTTTTTCGAAGATCAGTTCCGCGGTGGGCTCGATGCTTTCGCGTTCCGTCCCCAACTCCTCCCGCTTGACGACGATGGGGAACGTGCTGTGAACCCAGATGAGGAAGGCCTCAACGGTGTCCTCTTTGCCGCCCTGCAGCATCTCCTCGACCCGCCCGGAAACAACGTCATAAACGATGTCGTACACCTGATCTCGGGTGTTGTCACTGCGCACGATCTCGCCGCGGAACGTGTAGATGATCGAACGCTGCTTGTTCATCACGTCGTCGTATTCGAGCGTGCGCTTCCGAATGGAGAAGTTCTGCTGCTCCACCCGGCGCTGGGCCGTCTCGATCGAGCGGTTCAGCAGGCGGTGTTCCAGCATTTCGCCGTCTTCCATGCCGAACCGTTCCATGAAGCCCGCGATCCGCTCGGATCCGAACAGACGCATCAAATCGTCCTCCAGCGAGACATAAAACCGCGAAAGCCCGGGGTCGCCCTGCCGAGCGCAACGTCCCCGCAACTGCCGGTCGATACGGCGGGACTCATGGCGCTCGGACCCCATCACGCACAGGCCGCAGGGTTTCTCGACCAATTGATCCCGGAGCGGCGTGCCGTCGACCTTGTCGCTCAGCGAGGACTGCGACAGGATCACCTCGCGTGGAACCCAGACCACCTCCGCGCCCAGCTTGATGTCGGTTCCGCGGCCCGCCATGTTCGTGGCGATGGTCACCGCGCCCTTCTGCCCGGCGCGCGCCACGATATCCGCCTCACGCTCATGATTCTTGGCATTGAGCACGTTGTGCGTGATCTTGGCCCGGCTCAACATGCGGCTGAGCAGCTCGGAGCTTTCGACCGAGACCGTTCCCACCAGCACCGGCTGGCCGCGCTGATTGCAGTCGGAGATCTCGTCCACGATCGCCTTGTATTTCTCGCGCTGGGTCTTGTAGACAACATCGTTGCGGTCCACCCGCCGCACCGGCCGGTTGGTGGGCATGACCACCACATCGAGCTTGTAGATCTGATGAAATTCATCCGCCTCGGTTTCGGCGGTGCCGGTCATGCCGGCCAGTTTCTTGTACATGCGGAAATAATTCTGGATCGTAATCGTCGCGAGGGTCTGCGTCTCGCGCTCGATCTTGACGCCCTCTTTGGCCTCCACCGCCTGGTGCAGCCCGTCGCTCCATCGGCGGCCAGGCAAAATACGACCCGTGTATTCATCCACGATCAGCACCTGGTTGTCCTGCACAACGTACTGCACATCCTTCTCGTAGAGGCAATAGGCGCGGATCAGCTGGTCGCCCTTGTGGATGCGTTCGCTGCGCAGGGAAAACCGCTCCTGGGTTTCCTGTTTCATCTTGGCGCGTTCCTGCTCAGAGCGAGACAGGTCGCCGTCGATTTCGGACATGGCGGACACCAGATCGGGAAGCACGTAAGCTTCCGGATCCGCCGGACTCATTTCCTCGCACCCCTTTTCGGTGAGGGTGGCGTCGTGCCCCTTTTCGTCGATCATGAAGAACAGTTCCTCGCGCAGGGCACGCGCCTCCTCCTTGTGCAAGTCGGTGAGCATCTGGCCTTCGACTTTCTCGAGCAAGCGCCGCACGGCAGGCTCCTCCAGAAGATGCATGAGCTGTTTATGCTTGGGCATGCCGTGATTCACCTGATAGAGCAGCCGCATGGCTTTGTCGTCATCCTTGTCCTCAATGGCCTTGCGGATCTCCAGGACCAACCGGTTGCACAACTCCGACTGGCGCCGGACAAGCCGTTCCACGCGGGGCTTGAGTTCGAAATACTGGTGTGAGGAGACCGGCGCCGGCCCCGAGATGATCAGCGGGGTCCGCGCCTCGTCAATCAGGATGCTGTCGATTTCGTCGATGATCGCGTAGTAATAGCCGCGCTGGACCAGATCCTCCGGACGCCAGGCCATGCCGTTGTCGCGCAGGTAATCGAACCCGAATTCGCTGTTGGTGCCATACGTGATATCTTTCCCGTATTCCGCCCGGCGATCTTCCGACCCCATCTGGTTCTGAATGCAGCCCACCGACAAGCCCAGGAAGCGCAGCACCTGCCCCATCCATTGCGAGTCACGCCGCGCCAGGTAATCGTTGACGGTCACCAGGTGGACATTATGCCCCGCGAGGGCGTTGAGGTAGAGCGGAAGGGTCGCCACAAGCGTCTTGCCTTCCCCGGTGGCCATTTCCGCGATCTTCCCCTGGTGCAGCACGATTCCGCCCATCAGCTGGACATCAAACGGCACCATATCCCAGGTCATTTCGTGCCCGCATACCTCAAAGCGGCTCCCGCACAGCCGTCGACAGGCGTTCTTCACGGCGGCAAACGCCTCGCACAGGAGGTCGTCAAGCGTCTCGCCCTTGGCCAGTCGCTCCTTGAATTCCACGGTCTTGGCCTGCAACTGGGCATCGGTCAGCGCCTGATATTCCTTCTCAAACGCATTGATCCGCGGCACCAGCGGCCTGAGTTTTTTGACATCGCGCTGGTTCTTTGATCCGACAATCTTGTGCAACAACCACTGCATGCTGACATTCCTTCCAACCGTTCACCCCGTGCGCCGCCCCGCGGGCCGGCGCGAAGGTCATCCTTCCGCTCCACAACGCCACCCAGCCCGCGAAAATTTCCCGGGCCGGAGACAAATCAGTGCGCGACTCTATGTC
>JBAXWO010000203.1:0-5284 GCA_037128375.1 bacterium | reverse complement strand
CCCCATCATCAGGCTTGAAGTACGGGCGGGTTTTTGCATAATCAGCGCCCTTTCAAAAGGAAGGATGGGCCATGAATAGAGTGCTGGCCAGGACGCAGTTATCCGAGGATGTGGTCATGATGCGGGTTGAAGCTCCCTTGATTGCGAGTGAGCGCCGGCCCGGTCAGTTCATTATTCTTCAACTGGACAACGAGTACGGCGAGCGGATCCCGTTGACGATCGCCGACGCGGATCCCGTTGAAGGGTCGATCACGCTCATTTTTCAGACGGTGGGATTGACGACCCATAAACTTGGCGACAAGCAGCCGGGAGAGTTCATCGAAAGTGTGCTGGGGCCGTTGGGGCAGCCGACGCACATCGAGAAATTCGGGACCGTGGTCTGCGTGGGCGGCGGGATTGGCGTGGCGCCCCTGCATCCGATTGCCAAGGGGATGAAGGAGGCCGGCAATAAGCTGGTGATCATCATGGGCGCGCGGACCCGGAGCCTGCTGGTGCTCGAGGAGCAGATGCGGGGACTGGCCGACGAGTTGATTATCTGCACCGATGACGGCTCGTACGGGCGGAAGTGCCTGGTGACGGAGCCGCTCAAGGAGTTATGCGGGCGGACCCCGAAACCCGACCTGGCCGTGGCGATCGGCCCTCCCATCATGATGAAGTTCTGTGCCGAGGCGACGCGTCCGTTTGCCGTACCCACCGTGGTTTCGCTTAACACCATCATGATTGACGGCACAGGGATGTGCGGCGGATGCCGGGTGACCGTTGGCGGGCAGACCAAGTTCGTGTGTGTGGACGGTCCGGAATTTGACGGGCACCAGGTGGATTTTGACAATATGATGAAGCGCTTGAGGGCGTATAAGCCCGCTGAGGATAAGGCGCACGATCGATGTCATCTCGAAAGCGAAATCGCACGGAAGGAGCTAAAAGCGCCATGAGCTACATTTCGCCTGATGTTTTGGCCGAAACTGCCCGACGCGAACTTGACACGGTTCTGAAGCGCGATACGCCACTGACGCCCAAGGAGCGGATGGCGATCTCGTGTCAGGAGATGCCGGCGCAGGACCCCGCCGTAAGGCGTGGCAATATGCAGGAGGTCGCTATCGGCTACACGCCCGAGCAGGCCCGTCTGGAATCCATGCGCTGCCTGCAATGCAAGAAGGCGCCCTGCGTGGCCGGTTGTCCGGTCGGCATCGACATTCCGGGCTTCCTCAAGGCGGCGGCCGATGGGGATTTTCAAGCTTCGGTCGACGTGATCAAGCGGAACAGCCTGTTACCCGCCGTATGCGGGCGGGTGTGCCCGCAGGAAGTGCAGTGCCAGGAGCATTGCACGGTGGGGAAGGCGTTGAAAGATGTAGGTAAGGCTGTATCCATCGGGCGTGTCGAGCGCTATGTCGCGGACAGGGATCGCGATCAGGGCAACGCGCAGGTGACGGCCATCAAGCCGGAGACCGGGAAGAAAGTGGCGGTCATTGGAAGTGGTCCCGCCAGTATCACCGTGGCGGCCGACGTCAGGCGGGAGGGGCACAAGGTTGTGATTTTCGAGGCCTTTCACAAGCCGGGCGGAGTCATGGTCTACGGCATTCCCGAGTTCCGGTTGCCCAAGAGCATTGTCCAGGCGGAGATTGATGCGCTTACGGCGATGGGGGTGGAACTCCACACCAATTATGTCATTGGCCGTACCCGCCGTCTTAAGGATCTACTGGAAAAGGACGGGTTCGATGCCGTGTTCATTGGGACGGGGGCGGGGCTGCCCAAGTTCACGGGGATCGAGGGCGAGAACCTGGTGGGGGTTTTTTCAGCCAACGAGTATCTGACGCGTTCCAACCTGATGCGGGCCTACGATGCGGCGAGGGCCGAGACCCCGATCTACCGTTCCCGCAAGGTCGCGGTTTTGGGGGGTGGCAACGTGGCGATGGATGCCGCCCGGACGGCGGTCCGGTTGGGAGCGGAAGAAGTGTATCTGGTGTATCGCCGCACGGAGGTGGAAATGCCCGCGCGCGTTGAGGAAATCGCCCATGCCAAGGAGGAAGGGGTGATCTTCCACTACCTCGAGAACGCCCGTCGCCTCTGTGGGGATGAGCAGGATCGCGTGAAGGCGATGGAATGCGTGCGCTATGAATTGGGTGAGCCGGATGCGTCCGGTCGCCGGCGCCCCGTCGAAATCAAGGGCAGTGAGTTCATGATGGAGGTGGATACGGTCATCGTGGCCATCGGCAACGATTCCAATCCCCTGATCCCGAGAACGACCGACGGACTGAAGGTTACGAAGTGGGGAAACGTCATTGTCGATGAAACCGGCAAGACTTCCCTGGATCGGGTTTATGCCGGCGGCGATATCGTTTTGGGCGCGGCCACGGTGATTCTGGCCATGGGCGAAGGCCGGCGTGCGGCGGCGTCCATCAACGCCAGGTTGCGGGAGTAAGCTGTCAGCGTAACCGGCGCTGGTGTTCCTCGATCGTGCGGAAGGACGCGAAGTCTTCCTGTCCGGCCAGGGACTTGATCTTCACGGGGATGCCCGACTCCTGCAAGGCGGCGATGGGGTTCAACCCCCCATAGACGATCATGCCGATATGCCCCTCTGAAACCGGAACCCCGAGCAAGGGCTGGTTGGGCTTGCCCAGATCGACGATGCCGCCCAATCCCAGCGTGCGCAGCTTCTTTTCCAGGCGCCGGACATCTTCCTGCGCCACCGACGGGACTTCGCGAAAGCCCGCGCAGAGAATCCCGGTGCCGGTCAGGACCACGTCGCGGACATGCGTCATGTTCGCCTGAATGAAGACTTCGAGCGGGTCCAGGGTCGAGCCCTGATATTCGATCAGTTCCACAAATCGCACCGGCATCCGGTTGCGCATCTCCAAAAGCCCCCCAAAGCGCGACATGACGGGGATGCCCTCGTGCATGAGGATGCCGCTGATGGAAACGCTGCAGACCGTGCCAATGGCCACGTAGTTCTCGGGCACGACCGTGTTGGCAATCAGTTCACCGGCCTGGGCCACGACAATGCGCGAACCGATGGCCAGGTTCTGGCGGAAGACCAGTTTCATCTCGTTCAGCGCCCGGTTGAGGTGCTCAGGATAAATCAGGGAGACGTTCACCACCACCGAGCCTTCGGGACGCGACGGACGAAACGACATCTGGTAGGCCAGGTTGTCGACCCGCGACGAGACGACACCGACTTTTTCAAACACATTGGCGCGCGACATTTCTTCACGCCCCAGGCGCGTGATCGCGCGCCCGGACCTCCGTGTCACGATTTGCGACAGCCCCTGCTGATCGAGCTGCAATAGGTGGAATCGGATGGTGCGGGGTTGGACATCGAGCCCTTGCGCGAGCATCACACTGCGAATCCTGGCGGCGCCCATTGGCGCGGAGGCTTCGCTTAGTGTCTTGAGTATGGCCAGCTGGGTCTT
This sequence comes from bacterium, assembly GCA_037128375.1. Taxonomy (GTDB): domain Bacteria; phylum Verrucomicrobiota; class Kiritimatiellia; order CAIKKV01; family CAITUY01; genus CAMBRF01. Next base: position 1,877 of record JBAXWO010000203.1, on the reverse strand, counting down.
TTCTTTCCTCGACATAGCCCGGTACGCTTCCTTCTGAGAAAGAACATACGGCAAAAATGCCGCTACAATCAAGATGAATATTCGAAGAAATGGTTTATATTGAGGTCAGTAATTGCGGTAATTACGGTTAATACGTGCCGTATGTGACGCAATCAAACAAATAGGAGGAATCGGATGAATAAGTACGTGGCAGCAGTATTGGAGCAGACCAAGCGGAAGAACGCCGAGCAGGTGGAGTTTCTCCAGGCGGTGACGGAAGTGTTCGAATCCATAGCCCCCGTGGTGGAGCGGCACAAGAAGTATCAGGACCACGCCATTCTGGAGCGCATCGTTGAGCCGGAACGCGGAATCATTTTCCGGGTGCCGTGGCAGGATGACAAGGGTCGGTTCCAGGTCAACCGCGGTTTCCGTATCCAATTCAACAGCGCGCTCGGTCCTTACAAGGGTGGGTTGCGGTTCCATCCGTCCGTGAACCTGAGCATCATCAAGTTCCTGGGCTTCGAGCAGATTTTCAAGAACTCGCTGACCACGTTGCCCATGGGCGGCGGCAAGGGCGGTTCGGACTTTGACCCGAAGGGCAAGTCCGACAGTGAAGTCATGCGTTTCTGCCAGTCGTTCATCACGGAACTGTACCGGCATGTCGGTGGCGATACGGACGTGCCCGCCGGGGATATCGGCGTGGGCGGCCGCGAAGTCGGATTCATGTTCGGCCAGTACAAGCGCATCGAGAATGAGTTCACGGGCGTGCTGACGGGCAAGGGTTTGAAGTGGGGCGGCTCGCTGATCCGGTCGGAAGCGACGGGGTATGGCGCGGTCTACTTCGCCCAGGAAATGCTGGCTAAGCGCGGCGATTCATTCAAGGGCAAGATCTGCGTCGTTTCCGGCTCGGGCAATGTCGCCCAGTACACGGTCGAGAAGCTGAACCATCTGGGCGCGAAGGTGGTCTCGCTGTCGGATTCCAATGGCTCCATTTACGATGCCGCCGGCATTACGGCCGAGAAACTGGCGTACGTCATGGACCTGAAGAACGTCCGGCGTGCCCGCATCAAGGAATATGCCGACAAGTACGGCGCCCAGTACAAGGAAGGCGAGCGGCCCTGGAGCATCAAGTGCGATTGCGCATTCCCGTCCGCCACGCAGAACGAAATCTCGGGCGAGGATGCCAAGGTGCTGGTGAAGAACGGTTGCCGTCTGGTGGCGGAAGGGGCCAACATGCCGACCGACCCGGATGGCGTGGAAGTGTTCCTGAAGAACAAGGTGCTGTACGGACCGGGCAAGGCGGCGAACGCTGGCGGCGTGGCCACCTCAGGGCTCGAGATGTCGCAGAACTCGATGCGTCTGTCGTGGACGCGCGCCGAGGTGGATCAGCGGTTGAGCCTGATCATGAAGTCGATTCACGAGAACGCCTATGCGGCGTCCGAGGAATACGGCGACGCGGGCAACTACGTGCTGGGCGCGAATATCGCCGGGTTCGTCAAAGTGGCGGATTCGATGATTGACCAGGGGCTTGTGTAAGCGCTCTAAGGGTAAGAGTGAGCGAGGGCCGCCTTCGGGCGGCCCTTTTTATTGGGGAGGTAAAGCCTTCGCGCTCCGGAGTTCAGTCAAGTCGAGCCGATCGGGCCCCGGGGGGCAAGAATTTCGATGCGTCTGCCTTGATCTTGCCGGCGGCAGGCCTTAGAGTGAAACCACAAGGGAGTAATGCCGTGAAAAACATACTCATTTTCGGATCGGTTCTGATGAGCGCCCTATGGTGTCAGGCGGTGACCCGCGAGGAATTATCCCCTGCCGCCCGGACCTTGCTTCCGCCGGAGTCGGTTTCCGTCAAGCTGAAGAACGGTGACCTCATTTCCGGTCAACTTCTCCCGGGTGATCAGGGA
>JBAXWO010000202.1:0-5349 GCA_037128375.1 bacterium | reverse complement strand
AACCGGCGACCATCTGCTTGGAAGGCAGAGACTCTACCAACTGAGTTACACCCGCGCGATGTGATACGGTGGTTTTGTAGCAAATCGCCCCCCTCGCGTCAATTCCACATCGCGGCAGGGGTGTAATTTGCTTGCCCCGCGCCGCTAAAAATACGAGCCTGACACCAGATCCCATGCAACCGAAAAAGACCCAAACGGACCCCGAACGACAGGCCCGGCTGCTTGCCGACCTCCGTCGCGAAACACAAATGCGGCAGGCGGGCTATCGGGCACGGGCGCTCAAACTGTTTCCCCACGTCTGCGCACACTGCGGTCGTGAGTTCGAGGGCAAACGCCTGCGCGAACTGACCGTGCATCACAAGGACGTCAATCACGACAACAACCCGCCCGACGGCAGTAATTGGGAACTCCTCTGCATCTACTGCCACGATCACGAACATGCGCCCGAAAGCGAGCGCGCGCTGGGCGGGGAAGGGCCCGGCCTGTTCGGCGGCCATGAAAGCGCCGCGCTCGCGAATCCCTTCGCCGGGCTGGACTCCCTCATCAAAAAAGACTCCTAAGCATAGCCTCCATGAGTCGCCACCTGATAGTACTGGTCCTCAGCCTCCTGGCCCGATCCGCCCTGGCGTTGGGCCCCCACGAACTGCTCGTGCTGGCCAACCGCAATTCCAGTAATTCCCTCGATCTGGCAAGGCAATATGCCATTCTGCGTCGCGTGCCGGAAATCAACATCGTCGCGCTGGATCTGCCGACGAACTCTGAGATCGGGGTGTCGCTGGAGACTTTTTCCAGGCGGATTTGGGGGCCGGCCCAGGCCGCCGTCAAGGAGCGCGGGCTGGGTGATCACATCCGGGCCTGGGTTTACTCCACCGAATTCCCCATCCGCATCCAGACTGACCCGCCTCTGTCCATCCAGGGCCTCACCTTCCTGCGCAACCAGTTGCCCGGCGGCGACATCGTCTCCAAGGGCGCTTACGCCTCCCCCCTGTTCGCCGGCCCCGATAACCCCCGGATAGCCGGATTCCCGGCCCAGTCACTGGATGTCCCGGCGGCCTGGCTGGGGCAAGACATGCCCCTGCCCAGCATGATGCTCGGCGTCACCGGCCCTAACGGCAACACGAAGGAAGAGATTCTGGCCTGCCTTCGCCGGGGAGCCCAGGCGGACGGCACACGCCCGGCGGGCACGATATACTTTGTCACCAATAGCGACGTCCGCTCGCGCTGCCGCGAGTGGCAGTTCGCGCCGACCGTTCGGGAGCTTCAGGAACAGGGACTGGCCGCCATCCTCACGAACGCATTACCCGATGCGGCCACGGATATCCTGGGCGCCATGCTGGGGGCAGCCGAGGTGCCGATGAGGTCGGAACGGACTTTTCTGCCGGGCGCCATGGCCGAACACCTGACCAGTTTCGGAGCATCGTTCGACAGCCGGGAACAGACCAAGATAACGGAATGGATCCGGGCCGGCGCCAGCGCCTCCGCCGGAACCGTGACAGAGCCCTATTCGCTATGGCCAAAATTTCCCCACGCGCGTTTCTATGCCCACTGGATGGCCGGCTGCACCACTCTGGAGAGTTTTTACCAGTCCCTTCGCTGTCCGCTGCAAATCCTGCTTGTGGGCGATCCGCTTGCGGCCCCTTGGGCGCCAGGCTCCACCTTGAGTTTGCGGGGCCTGGAGTCCGGCACCCTCCAAGGAACGGTCACGGCCGAGGTCCAGGTCAACTCCCGCAACAACGAAACGTTCAGCCGGTTTACGTTTCTGCTGGATGGGAAGACGCTTCGAAACCCTCGCAAGGACCCCACCGTCAGACTGGATGCGGCGGCCCTGAAGCCGGGTGTTCACGCCTTGCGCGCGGTCGCCTTTGCCGTGGGATCGGTTCACGCGCAGATTTTTGCGGAACAGCCCTTTGTGGTTGGGAGGGAGTAATCGAGCCATGGACAGGCCCAAAATCAAATGCGTATTTTTCGACCGCGACGGCATTGTGAACCAACATCCCGGTCCCGGTTATGTGGAACGGTGGGAGGATTTTCACCTGCTGCCCGAATTCGTGGATATCCTGCGCTTCGTGCGCGGCAAGGGATACGAAGCCGTGATCGTTTCAAACCAGCGCGGAGTCGCCCTCGGCAAGATGACGGCCGAAACAGTGGAGGACCTGCATCGCCGCTTGCGCGCCCAGTTAAGGGAGCACCATGGGCTTGATCTGCTGGACATATTCTATTGTCCGCACGACCGGGACCAGTGCGAATGCCGGAAGCCCAAGCCAGGCATGCTGCTCAAGGCGGCTGAGCGGCACAACCTCGATCTCGGCCAGTCGTGGATGATTGGCGATTCAGTGAAAGACGTGGAGGCGGGAAAGGCCGCCGGGTGTCGCACCGTTTTGGTCAATGCCGCAACAACATCCGGGCAGGCCGATCATCAGGTCGCCGACATGGCCGCACTTCGATCCTCCATTGCCAAAATCCTTGGGGGTCGGTAATGTCTCGTCTTCCTTGAGTTCTCCCGCAGGGGGAACGTGCAACACCAGGTGGGGGTAACGATGAAACTCTTCGTGCCGGGCCGGATTTGTTTGTTTGGTGAACACAGCGATTGGGCCGGCAGTTACCGGCGCATCAACGGGGAACTCGATAAAGGGTACACCATCATCACCGGCACCAACCAGGGATTGCACGCCGAGGTTAATCCCCATCCTTCCAAACTGGTGGTAAGAACCACCCTCAGCGATGGCTCCCCGTTCGGCCCGTTCGAGGTCCCCATGGATCGCGAGGCCCTGCTGGCCGAGGCCCAGAAGGGCGGATTCTTCAGCTATGCCGCCGGCGTCGCCTACCAGGTCCTCACGCACTATCGCGTGCGCGGCCTGGAAATCAACAACCACCTGACGGACTTGCCCATCCGGAAGGGGCTCTCCTCCAGTGCGGCCGTCTGCGTTCTGGTGGCCCGCGCCTTCAACCGCCTGTACGACCTCAAGATGACGATCCGCGGAGAAATGGAGTTCGCCTACCTCGGTGAAATCACCACCCCGTCGCGATGCGGCCGCATGGATCAGGGCTGCGCGTATGGAAACCGTCCGATCCTGATGACTTTCGACGGTGACCGGATTGATGTCACCGAGTTGACCATCCCCAAAGACCTCCACTTCGTCATCGTGGATCTGCATGCCGGCAAGGACACCAAGGAAATCCTGAATCATCTGAATCACTGCTACCCCTTCGCCGAAAACGAGATCCAGTGCGGCGTGCAGAAATACCTGGGCCCCATCAGCGCCGGACTCACCGCCGAGGCTGCCGAGGCCCTGAGGGCGGGCGACGCCAAACGTGTCGGGGCGCTGATGCGCGAAGCCCAGGCCAAGTTCGACCAGTATTGCGCGCCTGCCTGTCCCGCCCAGCTGACAGCGCCGATCCTGCATAAGGTGCTGAATTATGGCCCCCTCCAGCCTTATATTCTCGGCGGCAAGGGCGTGGGCTCGCAGGGGGACGGGACCGCCCAGTTCATCGTCAAGGATGCGGACGCCCAGGCGAAAGTCATCGGGATCGTCCAGGAGGACCTCGGCATGTCGTGCCTGAACCTGGTCATCCAGGCGGGCCGGCGCGTGCGCAAGGCGGTGATCCCCGCGGCCGGATTCGGGACACGGCTCTTCCCCGCCACCAAAGCGCTCAAGAAGGAACTTTTTCCCATCATGGGGCGCGATGGCCGCATGAAACCCGTCATTCTCGCACTGGTCGAGGAGGCCGTGCAGGCGGGAATCGAGGAAGTGGGCCTCATCACCCAGACCCACGACCGCGAGCTTTTCGAGGATTTCTTCAATTCGCCGCCGCCCATCGAAAACTTCAACAAGCTATCCAAGGAAAATCAGGACTACAGCAACTACCTGCTGGATATCGGGCGCCGGGTCAGCCTGCTGACCCAGGACGTGCAGGAGGGATTCGGGCATGCCGTGTATTGCACCCGCGACTGGGTCAAGGATGAGCCTTTCCTGCTGATGTTGGGCGATCACCTATACGCCTCCGAGACTGATCGTTCCTGCGTGGGACAACTGCTGGACGTCTACGAGAAGACAGGGCAGAGCGTGGTGGGCTTGAAGGTCACACCCGTCACCGAGTCGCGAAATTTCGGTTGCGTGGCGGGGGTGTGGCAAAACCAGGGAGGCGTCCTCAACATTTCCGAGTTCGCCGAAAAACCCGACGTGGACTATGCGCGCAGCAACCTGCGGGTCGAGGGACTTGAGGCCGAGACGGTCCTGACCGTTTTCGGCATCTACATCCTCACGCCGCAGATCTTCGAACGGCTCGCGGAACATATCCGGCACAATATCCGGGAGTGCGGCGAGTTCCAGCTTACTTCCTGCCTCGACGAGATCAGGAAGGAAGAGGGGTTCCTCGGACTGGTGGTCAAGGGTCGGCGTTTCGACATCGGGTTGCCCGAGGCCTATCGGCAGACGATGATCGACTTCAGGAACGCCTAGCCGGCGGGTCGGCGCCGCCGGGCATCTCAGCGCCTGGCGAGGTAGGCCTCGTGCTGCGCGGCCGTCATGAGGGTCTCCACCTCCGCGCGGTCGCATCCGACCAGACGGCAAATCCACCCCTCCCCAAACGGATCCTGATTTATTTTCTCCGGCTCATTGGAGAGTGCCGCATTCACTACACCCACCGTTCCCGCAACCGGCGAATAGACCTCACTGGCGGCCTTGACCGACTCCACGACCGCCAGGGACTCATGCGCCTTAACCTGCTTTCCAGGCCTCGGCAAATCGATAAACGTGATATCCCCCAACGCCTCCTGGGCGTGATCGGTAATGCCTATCACGATCTCGTCCCCCTCCTCCACCCGAATCCATTCGTGGTCCTTGCTATAGTAGAGTTGTTCGGGATTCATCTTATCCCCCTACCTGTAGCATCCCATGGGATGCAGGCTGATGGTTGTCAGGCTATAGACAGTGGAGTTGATGGGCACACAGGGAAAGTGCATCAGGACGGCCGCCTTGTCAAGTTCCGGTCCGAGCTTGTTCCGGACCGAGCTTTCGCCCTGTTGAAGATGTTGACACAAACGGACGTCAGCCCCTATAGTCTGCGCACCCTTTTGGGGGCGCTTAGCTCAGTTGGTTAGAGCACCACCTTGACATGGTGGGGGTCGGAGGTTCGAGTCCTCTAGCGCCCACCAGCCTTCGCTCGCAGCGCAGCAAGAGCGAAGGCTGTCACGCCGGAGACCCGCTGCGGCGGGCGAAGGTGGACAGACCCGAACGCGCTGCGAGACTACAGCTTGGCATGCCCACCCCATTCAAGTACGTGTATCTTCTCGTCCATCGGTTCCAAATAGGGATTTCTTCGAGTTGAAACAGGGGCGGCGGCAGGTAC
>JBAXWO010000201.1:0-5365 GCA_037128375.1 bacterium | reverse complement strand
GTTCCTACCACTGCTGCATTTGGCTCGCATCGAGAGATCGCAACACCGTCGCGCATGTTCTGCCGGTCGACCACAGAGGCACTCCCTCTGCGTAATGAGTCTGTTTGCGTCAGTCCGTTTTTGACTCACCGGGACGTTCGCCCTCTCCCATCGTCGCCTGTAATCGTCGTGCGTCGGTAGGCCGACGGGCACACCCCCACCCGCTGCCGGAATTGTGCCGAGAAGTAAAGCTGGTTGTCATACCCCAGACTGGCCGCGATCTCCTTCACCGATTGCCTTGTGTTCACCAGCTTGTTGCGCGCCAGCGCCAAGCGCTGTCGAATGCAGAACTCCAGCGGCGAACAGCCTACATGTGCATGAAACAGGCGCCCGCAATGCCGCGCCGATACGCCCGTCGCACGCGCGATTTCCGCCGCTGCAATGGGCCGATGGAGATTGGCATCGATAAACTTCATGGCCTGCCGCAAGGGCCTGGACATGTCGGGCGCCCGGCTCTCGGCGCATGCCAGCAGGATTCGCAAGGCATGGGCCGGCAATTCAACCGGCAATCCGTCGGGACGCTCGACAAGCATTCGGTGACTGCGCCGGAAGAGGCGGATCATTCCGGCCACACCGCGCGGCGTAATCACGTCCACATCGGTCAGACCCACCGAACTCACGAGCGTGTCCAGAAATGCCCCATCCAGAATCACGGAGCGCTTGTGCATAAAGCCGGCGTTCCCCGTCCTGAGCGTTTGCGAGCATCCTTTCTGCGCCAGAAATATCTGCCCCGCCTCCACAGTGCCCGTGCGCCCCTCCTGCTCGTAGGCGGCGTTCCCCAGGGTGATCAGGCTCATCGAGAGCGTGTTCCGCTTGACGCGATCAAACCGGTCGCCCGGCCCCCACTGGGACAGCACGGTTCCCTGTAGGGTGACCGGTGGCTCAAACGCTTCCGCCACCGGACTGTAGTAGGCGGATTTCTCCAGAAACTTCTTGATGCGGATTCTGAACGGAGACATCGGATACGCTCCCTCTCGCGTCGGCGAGCTAATGCCTGGCAACAATCTGCCCATCATGGCCATATTTCACATAAGAATGTCTGTTGGCCTTATAGCCATATTCCCGATAAATGTCTATTCTTAACTGCATTCAAGGCAAAAAGCCGATCACGCTTATTGGCCGAAAAGCTCATAAGGAGTTTTTAGTATGAAGACCGTACGACTGGGCATCATCGGTATTGGAACCATGGGGCGTTTTCACTTGAGCAAGCTCGGAGAGATCAAGAACATCGAACTGACCGCCGTTTGCGACCTGGATCCGGAGCGCGGCAGACAGGCCGCGGCGACGTATCATTGCGCCGCTTATGAGGATCACCGAAAACTCCTGAAGGATCAGGTGTGCGACGCCGTCTTGATTGTCACGCCACATTATGCCCACACCACGATCGGCATCGACGCCCTGCGCGCCGGCCTCCATGTCCTGGTCGAGAAACCCATCTCCGTGCATAAGTCGGACTGCGAACGTTTGATCGCCGCCCACACGAACCGCAAGCAGATATTTGCCGCCATGTTCAACCAGCGGACCGACCCCCGCTACCGCAAACTGCGCCAGCTCGTTCAGGACGGCACGCTCGGCAAGCTGGACCGGATCACGTGGATCATCACCGACTGGTTCCGCACGGACGCCTACTACGCCTCCAGCGACTGGCGAGCGACGTGGGGCGGCGAGGGCGGCGGCGTCCTGCTGAACCAGTGCCCGCACAATCTCGATCTCTGGCAATGGATGTTCGGCATGCCGCAGCGCGTCCGCGCCTTCTGTAATCTCGGGCGCAAGCACAACATCGAAGTGGAAGACGAAGTCACCGCCTATCTCGGATACGATTCGGGCTGCTCTGGGGTTTTTATCACCTCAACGGGCGAAGCGCCGGGCACCAACCGGCTGGAAGTGGCGGCTGAGCACGGCAAGGTCATCATCGAAGGGAACGGAATCCGCTTCACCCGTAACGAACAATCCGTCAATACCTTCCTGAAGACCACGCCCGATCTCTGGTCCCGCCCCGACGTCTGGAACGTGGAGATCCCGACCAGCGGCACCGGCGGCCAGCACGCGGAAATCATCCAGAACTTCATCAACGCCATCGTTGAAAAGACGCCCTTGGTCGCGCCCGCCGCAGAGGGCATTCGATCCGTTGAACTCGGCAACGCCATGCTCTATTCTTCCGAAACAGGGAAGACCGTGGAGATGCCTCTCAATGGCAAGGCCTACGAGCGGATGCTGAAACACAAGATCAAGACGTCCCGCTTTATAAAGAAGACCAAGGCAACCAAACTCGGCGACATCAGCCGGTCCTACTGATCCAGGAGACAGAAACACCATGAAAACCACTCAAATTGCCGCGCAGTTGTTCACCCTTCGAAACCATATCCAAAACCCGGCCGACATCGCCGCATCGCTCAAGAAGGTGCGTCAGATCGGGTATCAGGCGGTGCAGGTTTCCGGCATGGGCCCCATCGAGGAAGCCGAGTTGAGCCGCATGCTCGCCGGAGAAGGCCTGGTCTGCTGCGCAACACACGAACCGGGCGCAAAGATCCTCGATGAGACCGAAACCGTCATCGCGCGCCTCCGGAAACTGAACTGCCGCTACACAGCCTACCCCTACCCCGGAAATCTGGATTTCGGCTCGCTCCCGACCGTGCTCGATCTGGCGACCAAGCTGGACCAGGCGGGACAACGTCTGCGCGAAGCCGGCATGGTTCTAACCTATCATAACCATGCCATGGAGTTTCAACGGCTGGAAAACAAGACCGCGATGGACTGGTTATACGAGAAGACCGACGCTCGCAACCTGCAGGGAGAAATCGACACCTATTGGGTGCAGCACGGCGGCTGCGATCCCGTGGCCTGGTGCCGCAAACTGAACCGCCGCCTGCCGTTGATCCACCTGAAGGATTACACCGTCATAGGCGGAAGGCCCTCGTTTGCGCCGGTGGGACACGGCAATCTTGACATGCCGGCCATTGTGAACGCCGCCGACGCGGCCGGATGCGAGTGGTTCATCGTGGAACAGGACGACTGCTACGGCGCCGACCCCTTCGAAGCACTCGCTCACAGCTATCGTTACCTGGAAACGCTGGCCCGGAAGTGAAGAAAGGGATGTGCGCCATGTACCTGACCGGATTCGCCGACGAAGCGTCGAAAGGCATTGCCGGACAGATCGCCGCTACCCGGGAACTCGGCTGGACACACATCGAATCCCGCAACGTGGACGGCAAAAACATCCATGACCTGACCGACACGGAGTTCGATCGCGTGGCGGGCGCGCTGGAGGCGGCCGGCGTACGGGTAAACTGCTTCGGTTCGGCCGTCGCGAACTGGGGCAAGTCCATTCTGGAGCCCATGGACACCTCGCTGGCCGAGGTCCGGCGCGCCATCCCCCGCATGCAGCGGCTGGGCACGCGACTGATCCGCATCATGAGCTTCGCGGTCCTGAAGGACCGCGGCCCCGAAGACCAGATGGAAGCCGAGCGATTCCGACGTCTTCGGGAACTCCTCGCCCTGTTTCAGGATGCCGGGATCACGCCTGTCCACGAGAACTGCATGAACTACGGAGGCATGGGGTGGCCCTACTCCCTGCGACTGGTGGAGAACGTGCCGGGACTTAAACTGGCGTTCGACACCGGTAACCCCGTCTTCACCCCCGACTACACGAAACCGGAGCCACGTCCGCGCCAGTCGGCCTGGGAATTCTATTCACAGGTCAGAAGTCACGTCGCTTACGTCCATATCAAGGATGGCATCTGGAACGCAGACACCCAATCCTGCACCTACACCTTCCCCGGCGAAGGGCATGGCGACGTGCGCCGGATCGTCGCGGACCTGCTCCGAAACGGCTATGATGGCGGCATCTCGATCGAGCCGCATCTGGCCGTTGTATTCCATGAAGCGCGTGGCGAGACCCAGGAGGCCGCCATGCACAGCAGTTACATCGAGTACGGCCGGCACATGGAAAGACTGATCGCGGAAATACGGAATGCCGGACCCACGCGCAACCGCTAGCGGCGCGCTTTCGCGGACCCGATCTGGAGAAATCATGAACGCATACGAACTGGCAACGCCGGAGCATCAGGAATGGATTACGCAACTACTGGCCGAGACCCGCGCCAACGGCGGATTGGCGCCCGTGGATCTGAAGCAATTCTGGACCGATCAGGAAATCGCCAACCGGGATCCATTCGGCGCCGCCATCCCCCAGGTTCCGCTCGGCGCGATCTGCAACTGGGAATGTGTGTTCGATGAGCTGGGCGTGTCGCAGGACTGGTGGCGCTTCCAGTATGGCGACGCGGCATGGGCCCTGGATCTGAAGCGGCGCTACAACGACCTGTCCGAACGAATCGTGGGGCGACGCCTGCTCAACGAAACACCGGCCGACCCGACCCGGCAATGGCCCGAAATCAAGGGGCTGCACGACATCTTCGAGGCCCGGAATGCTTGGGAAGGCGGCGCCACGGGCTCCTGGTGGCTGCATCAGTCTGCAAATACGCCCGACGATCTCAAGGCACTGCTGGACCGTGTGGAACACCGACTGGAGAACGTGCGCGACTTCCTGCTGCCGGAAAACTGGGCAAGCGAGAAGCAACGCCTGCAATCCCTGGGCGTCAGACAGCCCCTCTATCGCACACAGCGCGGCCCCTGCACGTTCGCCTGTTCCATCTTTGGCGTGGAGAACCTTCTGTTTCTCCATTTCGACGATCCTCCCCTGATGCAACGGTTCTCGGATCTGATCGCTCGTGCCATCCTCGCGCGCGCCCAAATCATCGATGAGGAGGCGGGATTCACCCCGGCCACGGCGCCGAAGGGGTGGTCCTGGTACGATGACAACTGCTGCCTGTTCAACACGGAGATGTACGAGCTATTCGCTATGCCCATTCACCGGGCCGTCTTCGCGCGCTATGCGCCAGCGCCCACGGACTGGCGCTATCAGCACAGCGATTCCGACATGGCCCACCTCCTCCCGTTGCTCGCGGAACTGGATCTCAGGGGAGTTAACTTCGGACCGACGCTGTCCGTGCGGGAGATCCGTCAATCCTGCCCCCATGCCGTGATCGACGGACAACTGGCGCCGTTCACATTCAGCCGGAACGAAGAGGCCAACCTGGTCGCCGAATTCCTGCGCGATTTCGAGCAGGCCCGGCCACACCGCGGCTTGCGCTTCTCCACAGCCGGTTCCGTCAACAACGGCAGCCGGCTAACCGGCATGCGCCTGCTGATGGCCGCCATTCAGCGGCACGGTCGCTACCTGACCACAAAAGGCACAAGAGAGTAACGGGAGGGTAACGGGGACAGAGAAACAGGGACACGTATCCGTTCAAGTAGCGCGGGACGTATC
>JBAXWO010000200.1:0-5401 GCA_037128375.1 bacterium | reverse complement strand
TGATGGGCACCTCATTTTGCTGGTCGGGCACATGCACCGTTCCCCCGGACATGCCGTTAAGGGTCAGGTAGAGCGTCTGCGTGATATCCTCGGTCGAGATCCCGTTCAGTCCGGCTTTCTCGCGGTCCACATGGAAGAAAAGTTCACGTTGATCGACCTCGACCGTGTCGTCCACATCGACGACACCCGGTTCCAGCTCAAGTTGCGCTTTGACCCCCTGGGCGGCCTCGATCAGGTCCTGGTAGGCGTGGTGCGGTTGTCCGTAGATCTCCGCCACCACTGTCGAGAGCACGGGCGGTCCCGGCGGCACCTCCACGAGTTTGATCCGCGCGTTCGAGCGTTTGCCCAGGGCGGCAATGTCGTTGCGAATGCGCAGAATGATGGAGTGGCTATCCATCGCGCGACTGTTTCGCGGAAGCAGGTTGACCCGGATGTCGGCCACATGCGGCCCCTGCCGCAGGTAGTAATGCCGCACCAGGCCGTTGAAGTCCATGGGCGAACTGGAGCCGACGATGGAGGTGAAGTCGGTCACTTCGGGGACCGTTCGCAGATAGGTTTCCAGGTCCCGCACGACGGCATCGGTGGCCTCCAGGGTGGCCGTCTCCGGCATGTCCACGACCATCTGGAACTCATTCTTGTTGTCGAATGGCAGCATTTTAAGCGGCACGCCACCGGTGGGGATCAGCAGGAGAGAGAGGGCAAAAAGCACGCCAGTACCCACCAGCAGCAGCGCGCCTTTTCGGCGGGAATCGGCGAATGGCCGCATGACGGCGCTGTAGATACGGTAGATGCGCGTCTGTTTGACGTCCACGGGGTCGTGGGTGAGATCGTTGCGCAGAAGTTTGCTCGATACCCAGGGGGTAATGGTGAAGGAGACGAGCATGGAGGCCAGCATCGCCAGGGGCACATTGAGGGCCATCGGGCGCATATAGGGCCCCATCATCCCGGTAATGAAAAACATGGGAATGAAGGCCACCACCACGGCAAGCGTGGCCAGCACCACGGGAGGCAGAACCTCATTCATGGCCATGGCAATGGCCTTAAGGCGCGAATGACGACGCATCGATAAATGTCGGTAGATGTTTTCCACCGCCACAATGGGGTCATCCACCAGAAGCCCCAGGGCGAGAATCAGGGCGAAGAGGGTGACGCGGTTGATCGTATAGCCTACAAGGTAGTTGATCAGCAGGGTCAGCGCGTACGTGATGGGCACGGCCAACGCGACGATCAGGCTGACCCGCCAGGTCATCGTGACGGCAATCAGCACGATCACCGTAATGACGGCCAGAAGGAGGCTCTCGACCAGGCCGTTGACTTTTTCGTTCGCGGTTTCTCCGTAGTTGCGCGTGACACGGAAGTGCATGTCGTCAGGAATGGCGCTTCCGCGCATGGCTTCGAATGAGCGTTCCACATCACGGGAGACCCACACCGCGTTGCTGCCCTTCTTCTTGGCCACAGCGATGGTTACCGCGGGGAACGAAACGCCATGAACCAGGCCATTTGTCGGTTGACCGGCGGCGGTAAAACCAATCCGGGTGTAGGATTGAAGTTCCTCGGGACCGTCCTCAACCTTTGCCACGTCGCGGAGGTAGACAGGCCGGTTCGCGTGCGTGCCCACCATCAGGTTCCGGATCTCCGCCGCATCGCGCAGGAACGGTCCGGCCTCCACGCGCAGGGAGGCGTTGCCCTGCGAAAATCCTCCGCTTTCCAGTTGGGCGTTCGAGACCTTGAGCGCACCTGCGATCTCCAGCGGGGATAAGCCGTAGGCCGCGATACGCTCCATGTCCAGATACACATGGAGGACGCGGCGTTGACCGCCATGGAGAGTGATGTTACCGGTGTTGGGGATGCGCTGAAGCCGCGCCACCACCTCTTCACCCACACGGTAGAGGGTGTGCTCGTCGTAGCGATCGCTGTAAAGCGCGACGTTGACGATCGGAACGTCGTCGATCTCGATCGGCTTCACGACCCAGCCGGCGATGCCGGGCGTGGTTTTGTCGATGTTCTGGAAAACCTTATTGTAGAGTTTGATCAGGCTCTTCTCGCGGTCCTCGCCGACGGTGAAGCGTACGGTAACCACGGCCATTCCCGGTCGGGACATCGAATACACATATTCGACGCCGTCAATCTGGTAGAGCATCCGCTCCAACCGCGAGGAGACCAGTCGTTCGACCTCCTGGGCTGTGCCGCCGGGGTACATGACCATCACATCGGCCAGGGGCACTACAATCTGCGGATCCTCCTCGCGGGGCGTGAGAAACAGCGCCGCCGCGCCGGCGGCGAGGGAAATGATGATGAGGAGGATGGCGAGATTGCCTTTCAGGAAGGCTCCAATGATCCCGCTGAGGAAAGAGTGTTTGCCTTCGGTATCCATGCGTCAGTTCTCCTTGATCGGATTGACGAGTACCTGGTCGCCGGCATCGAGCCCGGAGAGCACTTCCACAACCGTGCCGCGTTTCGGCCCCGTCCTGACCGTGCGGCCAGTGACGCGATCCGCTTTCACCAACTGCACCAGTTCGATCTGGCCGACCGAGTAAACCGCCGATGCCGGAATCAGGATGGTCTGGCGGGCGTCATCGTCCACCCACAACCGTCCAAAGGTCCCCGGCAAGACGTCGCCGACAGTGCCCTCGATGTGAACTTTGACGAGCTGGGTACGGCTGAGCGGGTCGATCTCGCTGACGATTTGCCGCACCCGCCCCTGGAAGTTGGTGGCGGGCCGGTCCAGCGTGACCTCTACCGTCTGACCCACGGGAAGTTTCGCGAGGAGGCGCACCGGGACAGGAACTTCCAGTTGCATGTTGGCGGAATCGTAGACGGCCAGGAGTACCTGACCCGGATTGGCGAGGTCGCCGGGTTCGATGCGCCGCTCCGTAACGACCCCATCCATGGGCGCGGTGATTTGCGCGTAGGTCAGCATGACCTTGCTGCGTTCCCACTGCGCGCGGGTGGAGGTGAACATGGATTGCACGGCCGTAAGGGCCTGTTCCGTCGTCGCTTTGTTGTCAAAAAGTTGGCGCGTGCGGTTGAGCTCGGCCTCGGCCTGTTTGAACTGAGCTTCGGCCGCCGTAACCTGTTCCTTGATTTCGCGGTCGTCGAGAGTGATGAGTTCCTGTCCTTTCTTCACCGAACTGCCAGCGACGACAAAAACCTCTTTCACATAGGCGGGTATCCTGGCGCTGAGGTCTACTTTGATATCTGAAGCTACCGTTCCAACCACGTCCACGCGGGGCGCGACCCATTCCGGCTTCACCGTAAACAACTCGGCATTCTGCGGCACAGGGAATCCGGGCTGGTATTCCAGGCGGCCTGGCTGGGTCGGCGTTCGAAAGACGCCGACACTCCATAGAATCACCACCAGAAGGACGGCGCTTCCCAGCAAGGGTTTCGCGATACGGCCCCACGCGCGTTTCGGCAAGGGACTTGGTTCGATTTTGGGTTCTTCATGCTTCACGTCTTCAGTCATGGCTGCCTCCCCTCCTTAGTTGCCTTCGGAATATCGTCCGACCAGACTTCCCTTCGCACGTTCCACGTTGGAAAGGGCGATCAGATAGTCATAAAGTGCGGCGACATGGCGCGTGCGCGTCCCGGTCAGTCCGACCTGTGCCGTGAGCAATTCCGGCAGGTCTGCCGCGCCCTGTTGATACCGTTGCTGCGTAATCCTCAGGGCCTCTTCCGCGTTCGCGATGCTCTGGCGGGCAACGTCGAGCCGCTCCCAGGACTCCCCAACCTGTATGGAGGCCGCGGTGAGATCGAGACGCAAGTTATTGGCAGCCTTCTCCGCCTCCGCCGCCGCTGCCCGCTGTTGGGCACGGGCGCCCGCAACCCCTGCGTCATGGCGAAATCCGTCGAAAAGGTCCACCTCGGCCGCCACGCCAACGAAATAACTGCGCTCAAAGTCAGTCGAAACATCGCTGTTCCAGTCCAAGGATCCGAAGGCGTTCACCGTGGGCATATGCTGCCGCCGGGCTTTACGCAGCGCGGCCCCCTGGATTTCGGCGCCCTTCCGGGCGGCCTGCAGTTCCGGTCGGCTCAGAATGACGCTCAAGTCCTCGCTCTCCGGCGGATGGGTGACGGGCGGCTCGACGGTGGCGGGCACATTGGCGGCGGCAACCAGATTCGTTCCGATCGCCGTGTTGAGCGCCGCCAACGACAGCTTAACGCCGTTGCGCGCACGGATGGCGCCTTCCTTTGCCTGGGCGAGTTGCACTTCAAGGTTCAGGACATCGGTCCTCACCGCACTGCCGGCCTTCAGACGCTCATTGGCGACCCGCAGGCTTTCCTCCAGAGTCTTGATGGACTCCTCCTGCACCGTGACGAAAGCTCCGGCTTGAAGAACCGAGTAGTACCCACGCGTGACCTGATGGATGAGGTCATTTTGAAGACCCCGCAGTACCAGTCGGGATATCTCCATACCGCTCCTGGCCATTTCGTTATCTAACTCGCGCCGGCCGAAGTCGTACAAACGGTATTTCAGGCCAAGACTCAACGCGAGATTGTCGGTGTCGGGCGGATTATTGAAGTCCGACTGCATGGAGACATTGCGCTGGTTGAGCATCATCATGAACGCCTGGGGCGGGTTGTCCGTGCGGGCATAGGTGGTCGAACCGACGAGCATCGGGTAGTAGGCGGACTGGGCCTCCTTGATGGCCGATCGGGCCGCCTGAACGCGCTCTGTCGCTGCGCGTGCGTCAGGGCTGTTGCGGAGCGTGGCGACAATACACTCATCAAGCGTGATCGCGGATGTATCGCGCAGGCTTGACAGCAGCGCCACCAGGATCGCCAGCGTAGTCCAGCACCAGAAAGTTATCGGTTTCATGGGTCATCCCTTCTTCTGAAGACACTGCATTAGTCTACCGCTACAGTGCGCAACTGTTCCCTAACAGAGAACCCGCAAGACATAAAGCCAATTGGCGTGCGTGGATGGAGGGGTCGGAACGGCGGCATCGTCACTTGCCGACGCAACCGCACCCACCCCCGTCAGACGGCACACCGCAACGACGCAGGATTGATTCCAGCGGACAAAACCGGGTAAATGCCGACTGGAACAGGTTCAAACCTACGAAGGCCGTGAAATAGAACCAGCCGTGATGCACCCAGTAACCCAAGCCCAAGCTCACCAGCACAAAGGCGCCGGCGACCATACGAACATAGCGTTCCGTTGTCACGGTCGTTTCCTTTCTCCTAGAAACGGCCGACAGAAAGGCCTCCGATCACCATTCCGAAGATCGTGCTCACCCAGGGGTTGGACGTGATGGGACAGGCTCCGCTGGAACAGCCGACTAACCGGTACAACCCATATCCCAAGACCCCACCCACCACGACGCCTATCATTAATCTCACCATAGGAAGATTTAGAACTAAGCCATCAATCACCAGTACATTGAATGCTCCAAAGGTG
>JBAXWO010000020.1:0-15308 GCA_037128375.1 bacterium | reverse complement strand
GCGGGCGGAAGAGCCTGGGGGGCCTGAATACGACTGCAAGGAGATGATGAGTCTCATTGAAATGGGGGCCGTCTACGGGACCCGGCTAAGGTTCTGTGTGGAACTGCCCTCCGATTTGGGCGGAGTCGAGTTGGACGATGCGGAGAGACGCGCCGCGACGTTGTGTGACCGACTGGTTGAAATAGTTTCGATGACTCTCGAGGAAATCGAGCGGGCTCGGACATGAATGGCTGGCGCCCCATTTAACGTCCTTCGACTTATCCCCGTCATGCCGGATCGTTTGGCATTTCTGTTGAAATGGATTTTCTGGATATTCTGGCGGGAACCTGTTGACAACGTCAGTCAGGTAAGGGATGAATAAAGCCTTTCATTTTCCGGGCTGAGTCTAGCGAAGACGATTGTGGGAGGATCGTGGCGATGAACAACCTTACGATGGGCGATATGCTTTTGCAGGGGTGGCCCGTATTGTCGATTTTGCTCGTGATGTCCGTTTTTTCCATCACCATCATTGTCGACCGTGTGATCGCCATAAGACGGGCGCGTTTAAATGCCAGGGCGTTTATCGCCAGGACGGTCCGGATCATGAACGAGGAGGGCGTCAGCCGGGCAATCGAGTTCTGCGAAAAATACAACAAGCCTGTGGCGGTCGTGGCGGCGGAGATTCTGACCCAACCCGGAAAGCGGGCGGCAAGGGAACGCGCGCTGCAGCACGCGATGCAGGGTCAGGTACGCGGGTTGGAGGCGATGGTCCCAGTGCTGGGCACCGTGGCCAGTACGGCGCCCTTTGTGGGTTTGTTCGGCACTGTTCTTGGCATTATCAAAGCGTTTGCCAGCATCGCGGCCAACACGGGCGGAGGCCCTGAGGTGGTGGCGGCGGGTATTGCCGAAGCGTTGATCACGACCGCCTGCGGGTTGGTCGTCGCGATTCCTGCGTTGGCGGGTTACAACTACTGCATTCACCAGGTCGAGGTGTTGATGGGCGACGTCGAGCTGGCGGTATACGATCTTGTTGAGGCGCTTTGCGTGGGAGAGGATTGACTGAATGAAGGTGTCTTCCTTCAAGCAGGGCGGCGGCAAGTATCGCGTGATGGCGGAGATCAATATGATCCCGTTGATCGACGTGGCGCTGGTCTTGTTGATCATCTTCATGATCATGACACCTTTTCTCGTGCGCTCGCAGTTGAAGATCGACCTCCCGCGGTCCAGGGCTGGCAGCGACGAGACGCAACGTCATCGCACGTTGCAGGTGCAAGTGGACCGGAAGGGCACGGCGTATATCGACGGACAGGCGGTGCCCGGCGACCTGCTCGAAAGCCGGTTGCGGCAGTCTTTGCTCGATCCGGAAAGCCAGCCGGTAGTCATCGAGGCGGATCGGGACGTTGTCTTTCAGCACGTCGTGACGGTCATGGATATTGCCAAGAAAGTGGGCGCAAAGCGATTGGCCGTCTGTGTCAAGAAGACCTCCGGATCCGGCAGTCACCCGTAGAATCCGCGGCGCTTTACAGTTCGACCTGAACGCCGATCTCGATGATTCGGTTGGGCGGCAGATGGAAGAACTTGGAGGCATCCAGCGCGTTGCGCGCCAGGTAGGCGAAAAGGTGCTTCCGCCACGGGGGCATGTTGGGATTGGCGCTGAGGATCAACGTTTCACGTCCCAGGAAGAACGTGCATTTCATGGGTTGCAGGTCAAGTCCCTCGACCTGCAGGCCGGAGAGAAGCGCTACCAGGTTCGGATCCTCGCTAAAACCGTAGCGCGCGACGATGCGCGTAAACCCGGCGTCGAGGCGTTCGACGGTCACACGTTCGGATCCGGGAATGTGCGGTACTTCCTCGTTCATCACTCGCAAGAGAACAATGTTCTCGTGCAACACTTTGTTGTGCTTGTAGTTGTGCAGGAGTGTGCGCGGGACGACGTCGGCATTGCCGGTCAGAAATACGGCTGTGCCCGGCACCCGCAACGGTGGATGGCGGATGGCCTCTTGCAGGAAGGTGGTCAGCGGCAGGCTTTCGTCGGCCAATTTACGGCTCAGCAGGAGGCGGCCACGGTGCCAGGTCAGCATGAGGGTGAACATAGCAACGGCGACGGTCAGGCCAACCCAGCCGCCATTGGGTATTTTGAGGATGTTGGACGTGAAGAAGGCGGTGTCGAGCGCGAAGATGGGGGCCATAAGCAGGGTAATGAGGGCCGGATGCCAGCCCCACTTGCGGCGCATGAAGATCGTCAGCATGATTGTGGTCAGTAGCATGGTCATCGATACCGCCAGCCCATAAGCGCCAGCCAGACTGTCGGAATTGCGGAACCCGAGAACCAGCGTAATGGTGCCGACCAGCAGCATGCCGTTTACGGCCGGCAGGTAGACTTGGCCTATGGTGGCTTCCGACGTGTGAATGATCACCTGGCGGGGGCAATAGCCGAGTTGCATGGCTTGACGCGTGAGCGAGAATGCGCCGGAGATGACCGCCTGTGAGGCGATCACCGTTGCGGCAGTTGCCAGGGCCACCAGCGGGTACAACCCCCACGCCGGGGCAAGACGGTAGAAGAGATTATCCACCTCCAGGGGATGCTGCAACAGGTAGGCGCCCTGACCGAAGTAGTTAAGTAGCAGGGATGGCAGCACGAGGGAGAACCAGCCGATGCGAACCGGCTGGCGTCCGAAATGACCCATGTCCAGATAGAGATCCTCACCGCCGGTCATGCACAGGAACACCGTGCCCATAGTGACGAACGCGTGAACGCGGTGCTCTATGAAGAAACTTAAGGCGTAGGAGGGGTTTACGGCGGCGAGGACGGCGGGCATCCGGATGATTTGCTGAATGCCCAGACACGCAATGATGACGAACCACACCAGCATGATCGGGCCGAAGACTGCGCCAACCCGCTGGGTTCCATGTTTCTGGACCCAGAACAGCCCGGCGAGAATGACAAGGGACAGCGGAACCACCCAGGCGTGCAGGGCGGGGGTTGCGACCTGCAGCCCTTCAACGGCGCTTAACACGGAGATCGCAGGGGTGATGAGCCCGTCGCCGTATAACAGAGCGGCCCCGAATAAGCCGAAACCGACGACTATTTTTGTGCCCAGGGACGTGGCGGTGTGGTCACCTCGACGGATCAACGCCATGAGTGCGAGGATGCCACCCTCGCCGCGGTTATCGGCGCGCACGACCAGAGTGACGTATTTCAACGTGATCAGTCCGGCAAGAGACCAGAAAATCAGCGAAAGGACTCCCAGGATCGATGCCAGATTAGGAGGGGTGTTTTCGTTGAAGCACAGGCGGAAGGCATACAAGGGACTGGTGCCGATATCGCCGTAGACCACGCCCAAAGCCGCCAGGCTGAGCGCAGCCAGCACGCGTTTAGAAAGTTTGGGTGGCGTTTCCATGTCGTATTGAAGGCGGGGAGTCTACCGGGATGAGGTTGTTTTCGCAAGCAGGCACAAAAGGCTGCCCGCAAGGGCCTTAAGGGTTCGGATAGATCAAGTTCATGTCCGGCGCTGGAGCCGCGATATCATCGGCCGTATCAGGGGTCCCATCCGGGCCGTCCGAGGTAAGGCGCATCATG
This sequence comes from bacterium, assembly GCA_037128375.1. Classification (GTDB taxonomy): domain Bacteria; phylum Verrucomicrobiota; class Kiritimatiellia; order CAIKKV01; family CAITUY01; genus CAMBRF01. Next base: position 11,749 of record JBAXWO010000020.1, on the reverse strand, counting down.
CCTAGGGTCAGACTGTACCGGTAGGCGTTCTTCCAGGGATCCGGGTAGAGAGTCTTGATGTAGGGGCCGTCCCACCCTTTTGCTCCGGGGCGGCGGAGCAGAGCCGCCAGTGATTCGCGGGTGGAAGGGTACCGGCCGCAATCCTTATGGAACATTTCGAGCGCTGTCCGGAGCGTGGTCAAATCGTACGTCGCATGCTGGGCAGGATTGAACCGGCTCACCGTTTCCGTGTGGTGCCGGGTGACCTGCTGGGTCAGCACCGTTCCCAATACCACGAACAGAATGACCAGCACGGCGACGTAGCGGGGACTTCTCGTGACCTGGGACCACGTGGCCGCCCCTGAAAGAACCGCCTGCTTAAGCTCGCGTTTTTTTTGCAGCAGTTCTGGCGAGAGACGATTCCTTTTCAGCCGATTCGTGCCGTCTTTTGGGCGGAACTTGGGCGGTATCGTCATCGCCCTGCCGCAGGAAGGGCAGAGGGATCCCGATTGGGGCTCAAATATCGTCTGGCAATAGGGACAACGGAACTTCATGGTGCAGGCGCCTGCGGCGCAGGCGTTGGGGGCGGCGGCAGGAAAACGTACAAGATCATACCACTCTCAATAACCGGGGAAATGAACTGCCGAAGCTGGCCATAGGATAGATCCGGAGGGGCGAATACCAGCAGGACCGAGGGCGCATCCTCTGTTTTAATCATTCCGGCCAGCGAAACCGCGGAAACCATGGGGAAACGTTGTTCATGATAAATGGGCGCGGCATCTTCGCCTTTCCATTCTTCGTTCACCCGCACCAGTTCGCCAGTCACGCTCCCGTCCTTTTGACCCATAAAAAGTTCCCACGGCTGGACGGTGCGGCCGGAACGTTCGCGATGCTTCTCGTTCGGCAGAAATGCCCGATAGTAAGGATGTCCTGGCGGCGGTGGCTCGATCCGTATTTCGTGCTCATTTTCAAGGGAATCGATGAGGGTCGCGGCGGCGCGCAGGGAGGCTAGCGTGAGGTGGTCATCCGGTTGTACGGTCACGAAGGGGTCGCGATGGTCGGTCACAATGGGTTTCAGCGCCTCAAGAATCTCCGATTCGGTGGCGTTGGTCGAGGTTGGTACGGATGCGCCCTGGATCAGGTATTTTGGCGAAGAGGCAGCAGGGGGAGGAGCGTCGGATCCGGGAAGAATCTTCAGGGTCAGGTCGCACACACGCGGGCGAATGTTGTTTCCCTCGGCTTCCATGACGACTTGAATCAACTGGGCGGCCGGCAAGATTCTATCAGGATTGGGTATCTGATAAGAATAGGCCTCGTGTTGAGCGAGACGCCGGGGAACATCCAGTACCGTCCCGGGTTCGTTATAGACGGAGACAATGCTGTTGGGCGAAAACACGTCAGCCGCATACACCAAACCGGTCGCGGATGACCCGGGAAGGGGAGCCCATGACGAGCCGGTGAACACGAATCCGGCGTCTGGCAGGGGCTTTCCCGTGCGCGAGTCCGCAATCAGTTGCGCGGCGGGAACAGCCCGCTAAACCTCCTTTCCGTCGACCTGCTCGGTATAGTGAAAGACGATCCTGACGCGTTCGCCTTTGGGCCAAAAACGCAACCGAGCGGGATCGATCCCCAGTCCGGGAGGGATGCCGATGAAAACAAGGGCTTCATGGACGGCACTCGGCTTGGCAAACGAGACCGCGAGAGCTTCATAATCCTTGCCGCTGTTTTCGGCGATGAGTGGAAATTCGGCGGCCGTCCCGGCGCCCAGTCGGATGCTTTCGGCCTGAATGACGACGGTACGTCGGGAACGGTCAGCCAGCAGTCCCGGTCGCACCAGGTATTGGGTGTTGGATCCGTAATCGCGCGTGTGGCGAGCGTCGAGTTCAGCGGACCGGGCCGCGTTGGACTCCCGGGCGGAAGGCGGCTCGGCCTTGGAATCTGCCCCGCCTGAGGGTCGGGCGGTCATCTCAAGGATCACGCCGCAGAGTGCAAAAAGAATGAGTCCGGCGAACGTGAGGCCGACTGGCCGGGGGGCCGCTCTCGGAAGATGTTCTGTGTCGGGTTTCATGGGAGTGGCATCCTGTAGGTGTGTGGAGTCTATGGGGTGAGGGCCGGTCGATGAGGTTGAAACACAGCCGGCTGTCCGCGTGCCGCCTTTTCCTTTTCGCAAGCCTCCTCGTAAAGCCATTGCTGACTGCGGTGCCCCGGTTTGGCGCCTGACGGTGGCACCGGGCGATAAGTCCCGTCAGATTGAAGACGGCGGCCTTTCGCGGTATCCGCAAGACAGGTTTCAAGAATGGCGATGAGTCGGGAACGGCAGGCTTCGTCTTCGACGGGCACCAATAATTCGATGCGCCGGTCCAGGTTCCGGGGCATCCAATCGGCGCTTGAGATGAAAACCTGCGGTTCGCCGCCATGGAGGAAATAGAGGATGCGGCTGTGTTCAAGGAAGTGATCCACGATGCTGATGACGGAAATCCGCTCGCTAAGGTCTGGAACACCGGGCCGCAGACAGCAGATGCCCCGCACGTTCAGGTCGACCTGTACGCCGGCACAGGAGGCGGCATAGAGGGCGTCGATCAACTTTGGATCCACGAGGGAGTTAAGCTTGGCCATGATGCGCGCCTTCTGGCCCTGCGAGGCGCGCGCCGTTTCCCCCTCAATCAATTCCAGAAGACGGTCCCGCAGTCCAATGGGCGCTGCCTCGATCTTGCGGTACTTCACAGGCTGCGAGTAGCCTGTGATGGTGTTAAAGAAGAGGGCGGCATCGGCGGCCAGGTCCTCGGCGCAGGTCATCAGGCTGACGTCGGTGTAGAGTCGGGCGGTAGTCTCGTTGTAGTTGCCGGTGCCGATGTGGAGATAGCGGCGAATGCCTGTGGTTTCCCGGCGGATAATCATGCATAGTTTGGCATGGGTCTTGAGTCCCTTGATGCCGTAGATCACCTGGACTCCGGCGTTTTCCAACTCATCGGCCCAGTTAATATTACGCGCCTCATCGAAGCGGGCTTTCAACTCGACGATGGCGGTCACCTGCTTGCCCCGTTCCGCAGCGCGGGCCAGGGCGGCAACAACGGGACTGTTGGGGCTCGTTCGATAGAGAATCTGTTTGATGGCCAGGACATCAGGATCGTCGGCGGCCTGTTGGACGAGACGTTGGACGGGTTCGAAACTCTCGTAGGGGTGATGGAGCAGCAGATCCTGACGGCTCAGGAGGGAAAACATGGAGTCGCCGGGTGGTGCCAGAGGAGAGAGACGGGGTTCCCAGGACGGCGCCCGCAGCGTGGGATTACCAGCGGCAGGGCCCAGATTGAGGAAACTGGAGAGGGCGAGAGGCGGGGCCATGCTGTAAATATCCGTCTCGTCGATGTCTAGCGCCCGTTTGAGAAAGTCGCGGCAGTCGCCGGAAGCGTCCGCGCTCAACTCGAGGCGAACGCAGGCGCTTTCCCGGCGCCGGGTCAATACCTGGCGCATTTCGCTCAGTAAATCGCCCGCCAGATCCTCGCGCACGGCGAGATCCGCATTCCGCGTGATTCGGAAGGTGGCCGTTTCAAGGATGCGTTCTCCCGGGAAGCAGGGCCCGAGATGCAAACCCACGGCGTCCTCGACGAGTAGATAGGCGGACCCCTTTTCGGCCTCCAGATTGACGGTGCGACTGATGCTGCGTGGCAGAGCCAGGATTACATACCGGTTCTTCCTGGAGGATGCCTTGGGACTGAGGCGGATGAGCAGGCACAGCGTCAGCCCGGGAATGGGAGGGAAGGGGGCGGGTGCGGAGGCTGCCATGGGGGTCAGTAACGGGAAAATCTCGTGGGTGAATACGTGTTGGACGTGGTGGGTTTGGGCAGGACTGAGCTGGTCCCCCGTGAGGCGGCGGACGTGATGCGTTTCCAGTTCATTTTCAATCTCCCGCAGGCAGGCCCGTTGGCTGAGGGTCATCGCGTGGACACGATCGCTGATCCGGGTCAGTTGTTCCCGGGGCGTAAGGCCCGCAGCGTCTCGCGCGGTACGGCCCTGCAGCAGTTGTTGCAGCCCGCCGACCCTGACCATGAAGAACTCATCCAGATTGGAGGCGGTGATCGCGAGGAACTTCAAGCGCTCCAAGGGAGGAAGCGAGCGATTGAGAGCCTCATCCAGCACGCGCTGGTTGAATTCCAGCCAGCTTAATTCGCGATTGAAGGCGAGGGGGGATGGGTTAGCCATCGTAGGACGAGCCTTTCAGGTTCTGAGCCGTACGCAGGATGACCTGCAGGCCGAAAATGCTCTCGAAAAGACTTCCCTTTTCTTTGATGGCCAGACGCTCAAGAGTGACATCCTCCACGTCGGGCACGGTCACGACGAAGCGACGATCCTCTCGTGAACACTCAATATCGCGGATGTGCTGGAGATGACTCCGGTCCATGGCGTCGGCCACCCGCAGGATGGCCGCCAGTTTGGCCACGGCGACGCGGCTGTCGCGGTCCAGCGCGGCATACTCAGGGTGTGTCAGTCGCGGCACCGAGCGCCGATGATAGCGCGCCAGGAGGGCGACCATGGTGTTGTCTTTCCGGGTGAGTCCGAAAAGTTCGCTGTTCAAAATCAAATACATGGAATGCTTGTGATGCGAGTTGTTACTCACGAAGGCGCCGATGTCGTGCAGAATAGCGGCGGTACGCAGCAGGATTTCCGCGTGCGGGCCCAGCCCGTGCTCGGACCGAAGGGCGCGGAACAACTTCAGGCTGAGGTCAGCCACATGGACCCCATGCTTTTCGTCAAAGTGATATTTGCGGCCCAAGGCGGAGGCGGAATGGGCCAGCTGTTCCGCGTAACGCGTGTGGGTCACTGAGATGCCCGCCATTTTCATCAGCAACCCACGGCGCATGCTCTGGGCTGACACAAGCATTTCCTTGACCTTGAAGGCGCGGGCAATGCGGTCATAGATGAGCAAGGCCTGTCCGGCTGTCTCCGCCTCCTGCGGTGGAAGATGATGTTTTTGCATCAGCTTTTCAGGCGGGGTCGACACGATTCTTTCCGCGAGCGTGGATCGCGCCATGTTCAGGCGTACGGTGTCATTCGCCTCCCAGCCGGGCAGTAACCGCCTCATGGCGGTCTCCATGTCGCCCGCCAGGGCTATAAGGCGCGGCACCGTCCGTGTGGGGACGGTATCTTTCATTTGGTTGATGGTCTTCTGGATATGTTGGTCCAGAACGGCGCACAGTCGGTCATAGGGTGTCAGCGAGGTTTCCAGGGTCTCCTGCATGCGGAGGGCGCCCAGTTTGTAAGTTCCGGAGTAAGTCACATACCCGTCCTGAATCAAAAGAAGACGGGTGGCCCCTCCGCCGACTTCCACGATCAGGACCTCCCCGGAGTTCAGGGTTGGAATGGTCTCAAAGAGGCTGTGGATGGCCACATGAATCAGGTGCTCGACCTCCGCATCCTCCAGGACATCGACGTTGATGCCTGTGGCAATGTAGATGCGATCCAAGAAGGCCTCGCGATTGGCGGCCTCGCGTACGGAACTGGTGGCCACGGCGCGTATCTGAGCGGGGTCTGTGATCCCGTACTCGGACATGACCTGCCGGAACCCCTTCAGGATGGCTACGCATTCCTCAATGGATTCCCGATCGATGCTCCCCGCGCCGAACGTGTTTCTTCCCAGGCTGACGGCTTGTTGGACCGACTCCAGAAGGCGCATGCCGCCGTCCGGTGTGATTTCAGAAATGTCGAGCCGTATGGCACGGGCGCCAATGTCGATCACGGCAACTTGCCGGGGGCGGCCAGGCGGGAGGGCGCTGTCACGGGGCAAGGCGTTGGGCGTTGGGGACTCCATGATCAGGACGACTTTCTGGCAGACTCGGTGACAGCGTCGGATACCAGCGCGGCGGCTCCGAGGGCCGTCGCATTGTCTCCGCAACGGGCGGCAACAATCTTGAAAGTGCCGCGGAAGGACTCGGTCACCCCACGCTCCACGGTTTCACTGGTCGCCTTCACAAACAGGTCCGGCATTTCGGCGACCAGCCCGCCCCCCAGGACGATGACGTCAGGGGCCAACAGATGGACGACGCCGACCAGCACCTCGCCTATGCGGTGCGCGGCACGGCGGACGATCTTATCAACCACTTTATCGCCAGCCTCGATGGCTTCGCGGATGGCGGCACTGCGAATCTCAGCGTTATCCGTACCCACGGCGGCGAGAAGGCGGGGTGCCTGGCCGCGATAGGCGGCTTGGGCCATGTCGGCGGCAATGGCCAACCTGCTAGCCACGGTTTCCAGGCACCCGCGTTGGCCGCAGCCGCACAGCGCGCCGTCGGCCACCACCGGAATATGGCCAATTTCCATGCACGATCCGACTTTTCCTCACAGCAAATGCCCTTCGTAGACACAAGCGCCTCCGATGCCGGTACCCGGGAAAACGCCCACGACGCACCGCGCGCGACGGGCGGAACCGAACCGGTATTCCGCATAAGTCCCGGCATCCACGTCGTTGGCGATTACCACGGTGGTTTTGAATTCAGTGGCCAACAGTTTGCGGAGCGCAAGATTATGCCATCCAAGATTTGGGGCATGCAGAAGAATCCCCTTATTCAGATCGAGCATGCCCGGTGCACCCACGCCGATTCCCCGGACAGCGGACGGTGCCACGCCGGCATCTGCCAGGGCCTGGTGAATCGTTTCGATCAGCCGTCCAACTCCGGCCCGGGAACCGGCTTGTCCTTTGGATCTGCGCCGGCGTGTCCCCACGGGTTTGAACTTATCGTCAAACACCGAGGCGAGCATTTTGGTGCCGCCCAGATCGAATCCAACCCAATACTGTCGTGATGTTTTCATAAGGCCTCTCTGTGAGGGTGTATTTTTAGATCAGAAGTCCCCCGCAAACAACGGAAATCGCCGGGTCGTTGGCGGTCGGCGTGATGCTGCACGGTTCTTGTTTCTGGGTGGCGGAAAAAAAGATTGATTCCGCAGACCTGTCCGGTATTGTATGCCCCTCTTTCTGGAAGACGGTTCCATGCGGGATCGATCTTCATGAAGCCCAATGGCGTGGTAGCTCAGTTGGTAGAGCAGCGGACTGAAAATCCGCGTGTCGTCGGTTCGATTCCGACCCTCGCCACCACCTTTTGACCTCTGTTCGATTCCTGGAGGGGCGCGCTTCGGGCTCTCGGCCATTAACGATTCCTGGGACAACTGCCCCGACTTGGGCCGTTCCCACCGCATGTCACGCATTCTCGAGGTCCCGGATGAAGTGGAGGCCGTACCCGTGGAGGTTTTTGACGCCACGGCAGCCCGTGACACCGGGCGGCCCACGTTCTCAAACCCCTCATTGGTGGAGACCGCCTCAGTGCCGAGCAGAAGAACGTCAAACACCGGTTTGAGGTCACTGGAGACTTCGCCGTCATCATCATCACCACCAACAGCCGGCTCCATGTCCGGCTGGATTCGGACACCGAGGCCTGGCGCCGCCGTATGCTCATCATTGACTTCACCCTGCCCCCGACCGCCAAACCGATTCCGCACTTTGCGCGCGAACTGGTCCGGACCGAGGGGCCCGGCATTCTTAACTGGTGCATCGACGGCGCCGTCCAACTGCTGGCGGAACTGCGCGAACACGGGCGAATCCAACTCACCGATGCCCAGAAGCAACGCGTTGACGCGCTACTGTGCGCGTCGGACAGCGTCCGCCACTTCGTCACCAAGTGTGTTACGACGGACCCGGCGGGAGACGTTACAGTGTCCGAACTCCTTACCGCCTATAACTCCTTCTGCGCATCCCAAGGCTGGCAGGCCGTCACCGTCCGCCAATTCGAAAGCCAGGTCTGCGATCATATGGTCTCAGTCCACCGCGCCCACAAACGCACTGACATCCAGCGGAATGACAAGAACCAGCGCGGTTACGCCCGCGTCTCCCTCCATGAAGGTGGCTCTGCCACCCCGTCCCCGGAACCGACCCAGCCCGACCTCGTACCGTTTTGAAGACCATCGTCAAAATGAACCACCGCTACGTTGGGATTGATGCGCCGGACATTGAGTAGTAACGTCTCCCTCCTGTGGTTGTCGCACGCAACTCGGGCACGAAAGGGTCACGAGCGACACGGAACGAGAGAGGAACACACGAACACGTAATGAACCAGAGAACAAAGGCAGGAACCTCGACGCCCTCCGTTGCACCTCCCGCCTATGAGGGCCTCGTTACGGGTATAGCGCAATTGCTCGACTCAGCTCGCCACATTTTCGCCCGCGCCGTCAATTCGGTCATGACGGCCACCTACTGGGAGATCGGGCACCGCATCGTCGAGTTCGAGCAGGGGGGGAAGAGTCGAGCGGAGTACGGGAAGAAATGCTCAACACCGTCGGGCATTTCTCCAGACCAAAAAGGTCAGACAGCGTCTGGCTTTTCTGTAGCCAAGGCAATTCGGAAGACACTGTCGCGGAATCTGCTGTAGTGCCCTAACGGCCCGTTTACGGAAGCTAAGATATGAGTATGGATACACCGACAGTGGTAACGACGGTCCCGAAATCGGGGCGCAGCCAGGTGGTCGTTGCCTCCTGTCCCTCCTATTCCCCTCGTGATGTTGAAGGCGCAGTAGCGGAAGCCCTGAATGCCCTCGGCGGACTGACGACTGTTTTCAGAAAGGGCCAGACGGTTCTCATAAAACCCAACTTATTCAGCGCGCACCCGCCGGAACACGCCGTCACGACGCACCCTGAAATTGTACGCACCGTCATCCGAATGTGCGTCAAGGCTGGCGCCGGACGCATCTGGGTCGGCGACAGTTCGGTTGGACTGCATGCAGAAGCCGATGTATGGTCTTGTACGGGGATGACGAAGGCAGTGGCCGGCACGCCGGCCGAACTGAAGTCCTGGCGGGTTAAGCAGACGGCTCTGGAGTGTGGCAACGACGTACTTACCGTCCCGGAGTGGTACGCCCAGGTGGACGCGGTGATTTCCTTGCCGAAACTAAAGAGTCATTGCCTGACAGCGTTATCCTGCGGGATGAAGAACGTGTACGGCATCGTGACCGGTCAGGCGAAGTCCCAATTCCACATGAAGTACCCGTCGCCGTTGTCGATGAGTGCGTTTCTTGTACGCGTGTTTGCGCAACTGAAGCCTCAATTGACCATTGTCGATGGGATCGTGGCGATGGAAGGCAACGGACCAGCGCATGGGCGGCCTGTGCAGGTAGGGGTTATCCTGGCTGGCCGCGACGCGGTGGCGTTGGATGCCGTGGCCTGCCGCCCTCTGCAAATTGTTCCTTCGTCGGTTCCGATGATCCGTTTGGCGGCTGCTGGCGGACTCGGACAAATGGATGAATCGATGATCGAATGCGTGGGCAGCGGCGTGGCGCTATTGCAGGCGGCGCACATGAGACGATCCTTGTCCCGCGTTCTCTATGGTATTCCGGAGTTCATGTATGGCATGACACCGTGGCTGTTCCGTTTGCGACCCGGAATCCAAACTGGGCGCTGCAAGAAGTGCGGCATGTGCGCCGCCGTCTGCCCGAAGCACATCATTACCAAGAATGCGCGGACGATGTATCCGGTCATCGACCAGAAGAAGTGTATTGCGTGTTTCTGCTGTAAGGAGTCCTGTCCGCATGGTGCCATCGCGCTGCAATTGCGTCTGGGCACCCGCATCCCTCTGGCGCAACGGGGACACCGGGAAGTGGCGGCGGGATGATACGGGAACTTCTCTGCCCGGGATTGCTCAAGACTGGTCCGGTGTTGGATCACCTTTGGGTTGTCCGTCGCGGATTGATGAATTTCTTCGTTGTGGAAGCCCCAGGCGGCTTCGTGTGTTTCGATGCGGGATGGGGTGTCCGGCGGACGTCTCAGGCCCTGGCCTTGCTTGGAGTGGATGCGAAGAAGGTGGTCGCCGTGTTCCTGACTCACATGCACTGGGACCATGCGGGCGGCGTCGGAGCCTACCCGCACGCTGCGTTCTATGTGGGGGACCATGAGAAGCCAGCCTTGATTACCGGAAGGCTACCGGCGTCGGCATGTATGCGGGTAGGGGATGGACAACTCGTGGAGGCCGCCGGGCTTCCCGTACGGGCTATCCATACGCCGGGCCACACATGCGGCTCGGTGTCCTACGTGGCGGGCAACGGTCTTCTGTTCTCGGGCGACACGATTCGGCTTTGGCAGGGCACGGCGATGCCCTTTGCGCCTTGGTGCAGCCAGGATCGCTCCGCCCTCTTCCGCTCCATCAGCAAACTGGCCCAGCTTAAGGGTGTGGCACATATCCTGACGGCGCATTCCGGTGTCACGACCAATGTTGATCGCGCCTTCCGCCGGTGGCGCGGAACGCCGGACAGGGGACAAGAAAGCCAATCCGAGAGATGAAGATACTGCTTGTTCATCCGCAGAACTATCTGCAACGGCACTCGACCGGGATCTACGGGCGTAGCCTGCGCTATGCGCCACTCACAATGCCGACCCTCAAGGCGCTTATACCACAAGGGTTGAACGCAGAGGTTCGAATCGTGGATGAAATGATCGAAGAGCTGGATTTTCGCACCCCTGCGGACTTGGTGGGCGTCACGGCCATCACCGGAACGGCCAACCGAGCCTATGAGATCGCTGACCGATTCCGCAGGAATGGCGCGGCCGTCGTACTTGGCGGTGTCCATCCTACCCTCCGACCCGAGGAGAGTCTTCTTCACGCAGACGCCGTTGTCCGCGGCTACGCAGAGAGGTCCTGGCCACGACTTCTCCGCGATTTCGCGGAGGGCCGCATGGAGCGAATATACGAGGACAACGAGCCGTTCGATCCGGTGCTCATCGTGTCGCCCGACCGTTCAGGAATCCACCGGCGTGACTACCTTGGCTGGGGCACCGTGGAAATGAGCCGAGGTTGCTCCAATAAATGCGATTTCTGCATCAGCCATCGATTCCACCCGAGCTACATCTGCCGGCGAATTGAAGATGTCATTCGGGAAGTCAAGACACTCAAGAGCAAAATTGTCTTCTTTCTCGACCCGAACCTCATCGGGGATCGGGAACATGCCAAGGCGTTTTTCACGGAACTTGCCAAGCTGCATAAGTGGTGGCTCGGGTGTGCATCGCTGGATGTCGTGGACGATCCTGAACTGCTCTCCCTGATGGCAAAGAGCGGCTGCCGTGGGCTGCTCATGGGGTTCGAGTCGATTCGCCCGGAGGCGCTTGTCGCGGCTGGCAAGACCCGGAACATCGGCAGGACCTACGCCCAGGTCGTGGATATTCTTCACGATCACGGCATTCTCGTGCAGGCCTGTTTTGTCTTCGGGTTCGACACCGACGACGCCACGGTCTTCGAGGAGGCTGCGGAGTATATTGTGAAGGCCCGTTTTGATCTTCCACAGATCAGCATTTACACGCCCTTCCCGGGGACACCGGTCTTTGAGAGACTGGAGAAAGAGGGCCGGATCATGACCCGCAACTGGTCTCTCTACAACGGTCAGAACGTGGTGTTTCGTCCGCTTCGCATGACCGCCGAAGATCTGGCACGGGGTACGGATCTCGTCCGGAGGCGCGCCTACTCCTGGCATGCCCTGTCCCGGCGGCTCCTGGTCAAGCCACTGTGGGTCAAACCCTTGGTCGTCGCCTCTTACCTTGGGTTTCGATTCTACCAGTACCGCATTGCTCGGGCTGGCGGTGAGTTCGCTGCCGCCGAAACATCCAGCCCTGACCAGTGAGATGGCGCACCCGTCAGCGGTCGTCCCCATCTTTGTCTAGCGGTTGGACATCCTCTTCGAAGTAACGATGGAAGGCCCTGGGAAGGTGCTGATAGTCAACGTGGGCGGTCATCGGCGAGAGATCC
>JBAXWO010000002.1:0-26340 GCA_037128375.1 bacterium | reverse complement strand
CCGCCGTGCGGCAGGGGTTCGACTATGCCATTACCCTGGATGGCGATGGGCAGCACGCCCCGGCGGATATTCCGCGCTTTATCCAGGCCTATCGGGAAACCGGAGTTCCGGTGCTGGTGGGAAACCGCATGCACGATGCCCGTTCCATGCCGCTTGTGCGGTGGTTGACCAACCGGTTTATGAGTTGGCTGCTGAGCCGTGAGATGGGGCAACGTGTTCCGGACACGCAATGCGGGTATCGTCTTTACAGTCTCGCGGAGGTTTCCGGGGTGGAGATCCAGGCGGCGCGATTTGCCGCCGAATCAGAAATCCTCATGGCTCTGAGTCGGCAGGGTGTTCGGATTGGCGCCGTGCCTGTGGCCACGATCTACGGTACGGAGCAGAGCAAGATTCATCCCCTGAAGGATACCGTCCGGTTCTTTAAGATGTTGCATCGCCACCGGAAGGCCCGGAAATCGTGATAACCAGAATCATCTCGACACATCGGCCACGATGAAGAGAATAGGCGATTTCTGAGGGTGTCGGACTAGCGGGAGGAGGCGACGGATGAAGGGCATTATTCTGGCGGGCGGATCGGGGACGCGGCTTTATCCGCTGACGCGTGTGGTCAGCAAACAGCTGCTGCCGGTCTATGACAAGCCGATGATTTACTACCCGCTCTCCGTCCTCATGCTGGCGGGCATTCGCGACATTCCCATCATCAGCACCCCCCACGACCTTCCCCTGTTCAGGGAGCTTCTGGGTGACGGTTCACAGGTGGGGATCCGGCTTCGTTACGCCGAGCAGCCGCGTCCGGAAGGGCTGGCCCAGGCCTTCATCATCGGCCGGGAGTTCATCGGCGACAGTTCCGTCGCGTTGATTCTGGGCGACAACATTTTCTATGGCCACAACTTCACCGCGGTGCTCAAGGAGGCCTCTCGTCTTCAGGAGGGCGCCCTGATCTTCGCCTATCCCGTGACCGACCCCGAGCGGTACGGGGTGGTCGAGTTTGACGAAAGGGGCCAAGCTCTTTCGCTCGAGGAGAAGCCGGCGAAGCCGAAGTCAAAATACGCCATTCCCGGCCTTTACTTTTACGATAACCGGGTGGTGGATCTGGCCGCCCGACTGAAACCCTCGCCGCGCGGGGAATTGGAGATTACGGATGTAAACCTGGACTATCTGAAAAGCGGCAGACTCCGCGTGCATTCCCTGGGGCGGGGGTTCGCCTGGCTGGACACGGGCACCCACGATGCCCTGTACCAGGCTTCCAGTTTCGTCCAGACGATTCAGGCCCGGCAGGGATTCAAAATGGCCTGTATCGAGGAGATCGCCCACGCTGAGGGGTACATTACCACTGGGCAACTGCGGGCCCTGGGGACGGAAATGTCTAGGAACGAGTATGGGCAGTACCTGATACGGCTGGCGGAGGAGGGCTGACCGATGGCGCTACACTGCATTCCACAAGCCATTCCGGACGTTAAATTGCTGGTACCGGATGTTTTTGGAGATGCCCGCGGGTTCTTCCAGGAGACGTTTCATGCGGAAAGGTACCGCCTGGCGGGCATCGAGGCGCCGTTCGTTCAGGACAACTGGTCGCGCTCGGTGGGCGGCACGTTGCGCGGCCTGCACTATCAGTTAAACCGGCCCCAGGCCAAACTGGTGTGGGTGGTCAAGGGTGAGATCTTTGATGTGGCGGTGGATATCCGGCGCGGATCGCCGACTTTCGGACGGTGCGTGACGGCTCTGTTGTCAGAGCAGAATCATCACCAGTTATTTGTTCCCGCGGGATTTGCCCATGGGTTCTGCGTGGTAAGTCCCGAGGCGGATTTCTTTTACAAGTGCAGCGATGTGTATGTCCCGGAGGAGGAGCGCGGCTTGCTATGGTCGGATCCCGAGCTGGCCATTTCCTGGCCGGTCCGGACACCGTTGCTGTCGAAACGCGATCTGGGTTTGAAGACTCTGGCTGACACCCGGCCGGAGGACCTGCCGGTTTTCAAGCATGCAGAAGACTGATCCCACCTATCTTGCTCTCGAACGGCGGATCGGTCGGGCGCACCTGACCCAGCGGCTGCACACCGAGGCCCATTACGCGGCGCGTGTGCTTGGGCCTGGGCTAACCTTTTTTCATATCGAGAACCTGCGTTGGTTCCACTGGCTGTTGAGGTTGGTTCTAAAGGCGACGGGCCTGTATTGGCGGGGACGCCGGAATGCCTTCCGGCCCGTTGTGCGGCGCAACAAGCTTGCCATCGCGGAATTACCGGCGGCGTTTGAGGGGTTCACGATCCTCCAGTTGTCGGACCTGCATCTGGATATTGCTCCGGGGCTGACGGACGCCGTTGCGAACGCGGTGAGCCGTCTGGCGTACGATGTCTGCGTGATCACGGGCGATTTCCGGTCCAAGACGTATGGTCCTACCGCCCCCGCCATGCACGAATGGGGGCGGCTGCGGCCCAGTCTCCAGGGTGAGGTCTACGCGGTCCTGGGCAATCACGATTTTATCGAGACGGTTCCGTTGCTGGAGGAGCAGGGGGTGCGGGTGTTGTTGAATGAAGCGGTGTCGGTGCAACGCGGCGGACAGAGGCTGTGCCTGGCGGGAATCGACGATGCGCATTTCTATGAAGCCGACAACCTGCAGAAGGCGGCGGTCCATCTTGACCACGAGGTGCCGGCGATTCTGCTGTCCCATACGCCGGATCCCTATAAGAAGGCCGCCGCCTGCGGGTTTGGCGCGATGCTTTGCGGGCATACTCATGGCGGCCAGATTTGCGCCCCGGGTGGGATTCCGATTGTGACCAACATGCGCGCTTCCCGACGCTTTGCGCATGGAGCCTGGCAATACCGCGACCTGCGGGGGTATACGTCGGCCGGGACCGGAAGTTCCGGCGTGGACGCGCGGTTCTGGTGTCCGCCGGAACTGACCCTGCATACGCTTTCCGCCCGACCCTGAACCCGGATAGGGGATCAGGGCACGGCGCGGACGTCAGGGAATTTCACGGGTGCTCACCCGGGCGCCGCTGAACGTGGCCATCTCGTTGTACATCTTGAGGGAGGCGGCCAGGATGGACATGGCGAGGGCCGCCCCAGTGCCTTCGCCCAATCGCATGTCCAGGTCGAGAATGGGCTTTACCGACAGTTCCTTCATAATCCTGCGATGGCCCTGTTCCGCGGAAAGATGACTGAAGAATACATAGTCAGCGACAGCGGGTTGCATCCTGAGGGCGGCCAGTGCGCCCGCCGTGGAAATGAAGCCATCCACCACCACGGGGATATGGGCGGCGGCGCCCCCCAGCACCAATCCCGCGATGCCGGCGATTTCAAAACCGCCCAGGGCGGCCAGGGCATCCAGGGGGTCGGCGATTCGCCCGCGGTTCACGGCCAACGCCCGCTCGATCACCTGGATCTTGTTCTGGAGACGCGCGTCATCCACGCCCGTTCCGCGGCCGGTGATTTCGACGGGCGGACAACCCAGATAGGCCGATAGCAACGCGGTGGCGGGGGTGGTGTTGGCGATGCCCATCTCGCCCGTGCCCAAAAGGGTGACGTTATCCCTGGCCGCTTCCATGGCCAGTCCGATTCCCGCTTCCAGAGCCTGTATCGCCTGATCCCGCCGCATGGCCGGTCCAACGGCGATGTTGGCGGTGCCGCGCGCGATCTTTCGATGGATGAGGCCCGGTGCGCCGTGCAGGTCGGCGTCCACGCCCATGTCCACCACCCGCAACTCCGCCCCGACATGACGGGCGAACACATTGATGGCCGCCCCGCCGGCGAGCATATTGCCCACCATTTGGGGCGTCACCTCCTTGGGAAAGGCGGATACTCCTTCGCTCGCGACCCCGTGGTCGCCGGCGAAGCAGTAAACGCGCAGTAGGCCCGCCTTCGGTTGAAGGGTATGGGCGGCAAGGCAGTATTGCAGGGCCAGGGACTCGAGACGTCCGAGGCTGCCTTGCGGTTTGGTGAGATCGTTCAGGTGCGCCTGAATGGCAGGCTCCAGGGAACGATCGGCGGGGTGGATGGCGGACAGGGTTTGTTGCAACAGGCTCATTTGGGTCTCCCGGGTTTCATGTTCTTGTTTTTCTTTCTTCGCAAAATAAAAAAGGTTCCGGCGGGCCTCCACACAGGGACGCGCGCCGGAACCTTTTTCCATCAGATTCCAGATTAACGAATGGGTTGCTTCAGCAGGTCTTCTGGCTTTCGGATCGTCGTGGGGCTCGACGCCTTCCCTCGCCGCTACGGTTATGCCGCGCGGCGCAGTGGCGGGCACTGCCTATTCGAAACCCACTCCCCGATTACAGCGACGGGATCGCCGCGGATTCTCACCGCGTTCCGGGATGCTGAATCACCTTTTTCAGTTGTCGGGCGGGAAAATACGGGAGCGCGCCGCCCTTGTCAAGCGATCCGTTTCGGAGGGTCACCGGGATGAGGCCAGCCGGGCTTCGACGGCCTTGATCCGGCCGAGCTTAAGGACGTCTTCGGCCAGGAGGCGGGCCTCGGCGAGACTTATTGAAGAGATGAGTTGCTGGATGCGTGGAAGGTGCTGGGTGTCCATGCTCAGGGAATGAATCCCGGCTCCAATCAGGAAGGGGATCATCCGCTCGTCGCACGCCATGTCGCCGCAGAGGGACACCGGCTTGCCGTGGGCGGCGGCGGCACCGGCCACGCGCTTGATGGCGCGGAGGACGGCGGGGTGGTGCGGGGTGTAGAGGTCGGCGATGTTCTGGTTGGTCCGATCCACCGCCAGGGTGTACTGGATAAGATCGTTGCTGCCGATACAGAGGAAATCCGCCACCTGTGCCAGATCGGACGCCAATTCCACGGCGGAGGGCACTTCGATCATGACCCCGAGTCGCGGGCTCTCGTTACACGGCACACGTTCATCCTGAAGGGCGCGAATGCAGGCCGACACCACGCCGCAAGCTTCCTCGAAGTCATCGACGGAGGACACGAGTGGGAACATGACGCTTAATGGCCGTGCCGCGCCGGCGCGAAGCATGGCGCGCAACTGTTGCATGAATATTTCCTTGTTGCGCAACGAGAAACGTAGCGCACGCAGACCCAGGAAGGGATTGGCCTCGGCGCCGAGGGGGAAGTAGGAGAGCAGCTTGTCCCCGCCGATATCCAGTGTGCGTAGAATCACCTCATGGTCCGGCATGGATTCCAGCACCTTCCGGTAAATGCGGAACTGCTCCTCCTCGGTGGGGATATCCTTGCGGACAATAAAAGGGAATTCGCTGCGGTACAGTCCGATGCCTTCGGCCTTGAGCCGCTGGGCGGTGGGGATTTCGCTTAAGAGATTGATATTGGCCATCAGGCGGATCCGCTGCCCGTCGCGGGTCGTCGTTGTGGAGGTGACGAGCAAGTCGGCCAGGGCGCTACTGGCGCGGATTTCCACCATGGATTGATACTGACGGATCACGTCGGCGAACGGATTGATCAGCACGTTGCCCTGATCGGCGTCCAGGATCATGAAGGGACCCTGCGTCTTTTCCTCTTCGGTCAGCAGCGCTTCTTTCACGATCACCAGCGGCATGCGGAGGGAACGGGCAAGAACGGAAATGTGAGCGGTAATGCCGCCGCCGATCAGGACCACTCCCTCGGCACGCTGGGCGGAGAGCTTGAGGATGTCGGACGGTAGAAGATCGTCGGCCACAACGATGCGGCCGTGATAATCCGCGCTTTCGGAGGTGCGCATCAATAGATTGGAGAGCAGGCGGAGCCCCAGGTCGCGTACGTCATGAGTCTTTTCCCGGAGGGAGAGGTTCGTGCTGCGCGAAAAAAGGTCCACATACATCTGGATGACGTCCCGGATCGCCTGATCAGGAGGGGTTCCCTGCTGGATCCGGTTGAGCATTTCCCCCGAAAATCCGGGGTCCTTGAGGATCAGGACGTGGGCATCGAAGACCAGTGAGGCCACGTCGGACATACGCTCGCCGAGTTGACGTTGAAGCTCGGCCAGTTGTTCCTCGGTCTTGCGCAATGCGCTCAGGAAGTCGTCCTGGGTCAACGGCACGGCGCTTACGGTAGGCGTCAGCCAGCCCTGATCGTTCCCCGTGATGTCCAGTGCCCGCCCTAACGCCAGGCCCTCGCAGGCGGTCGCGCCGTGAACAAGTCGTGTGGAGGACGGTATGGCGCTCTCAGTCTCAAGGGGAAGAGAGGGGGATGGCTGATGCAGTGCCAGCAGGAGTTTTGCGCTCTCGATGGTGCTGGCCAGTTGGGCCGTGATCGCCCGCAGGGCCTTGACATCGTTATCGTCGAAATAGTCGGGCTGGGGATCCTGAACGACCAGGGCGCCGACCCGCCGGTTGCCCTGCAGGATGGGCACCGCTAAGAAGGCCTCGTACCGTTCATCGAATATGCCGGGAATGAACTTGTAGAAGGGACTGTTCGACGCCCGGCCTTCCCGGATTACCTTTAGGTCCAGCACCGCCCGCCCCGTGATGCCGTCGCCTAATTTCAGCCGCAATCTGCCTACGCACTCGGGATTCAGTCCCTGGTTGGCGGTCAGCACGAGTTCCTGGGTGGATTCGTCGAAAAGGTAGACGGAACACACGGCGGCCTTCATGTGATAGGCCACCAGGCTGACGACCTTCTGCAGGAAGCCGTTCAGGCCGGCGCCGCTTTCAAACAGGCTGGCCAGTTCTCCGACGCTGCATATAAGATCGACGTTATCCTTTTTCATAGTCTCGGGTGCTACCATATCGACAAACGATTCGCCGGTCAATGAACACCTCGCCCCTCCCTTGGGCTTGGCTTGACTTTTGCGAGGTTGGGGAGCGAGAATGACGCCGTCGTAGGTGCGCTGTGTGTGGCGAAGGTTGCCGTGGGCGGAGGGGTGGATGTATCTGGCTCGGGGTGAAGGAGCGCGAAGTCCGGGTTCGGGAAAGGCGTCAGTCTGGCGGCAGGCGTTGCCCCAGACGTCCCTGCTTTTTTTTCTGATCCTGACCGTGGCGGTGGCGGCCGTCGGCTTCTTCTTTTTCGAATCCTACAAACGGAACCGGCGGGAGACCGACGTATCGTCGCTTCGGGCGATCGCCGACCTGAAGGTTGGTCAGATTGTTCAGTGGCACCGCGTCTACCGAGACCTGGGCGAGACTTTGGCCTGCAACCCGGTGATCTGTCGCTGGCTTGCCGAGGGTCTGCGGAACCCCTGCAACGCGGAGCGGCGACAGGAGATTCTAACCTGGGCTGCCGGGCTGAAAAAGCTTTACGATTTTCAGGACATTTTGTTGGTTGATGTCGGTGGCGAGGTGGTGCTGGCGCTCGATCCGGACCGCGGTCGACTGGGTGAGTTCGGCCGGGAGCATCTTGAGGAGGCGGTCCGGACAATGCACGTCTTCATCTCGGATCTGCACCGGGCGCCGCATCTTTCAGGCATCCACATGGATTTGTATGTGCCGATTGCGGAGGCGGATGGGAAAGCGGGGTCGCCGGCGCGGGTCGCCGGCGTTCTCATGTTCAGGATAGCTCCCGGTCGTCACCTTTTTCCGCTGCTGCAATCGTGGCCCGTAGCGAGTTCAACCGCGGAATCGTTTCTAGTGCGCAAGGAGGGCGACAACGTCTTGTTCCTGAGCGACCTGCGCCAGCATCCGGATGCCGCCCTGAATCTCAAGTTTCCGCTCACGACGCCCTGTATGCCGGCGGTGCTGGCGGTTCTGGGGATGGAGGGCTTCATCCAGGGGGTGGACTATCGCGGGAAGCCAGTGCTGGCGATGATGCAACCTGTGCCGGAGACTCCGTGGAGCCTGGTGGCGAAAATCGATCTGGACGAGGCGATGGCGGATGTTCGTCTGGCGGGCATCATGCTGCTGATTGCCTGCGTGTCCCTGGTGCTGTTGTCGGGGGCCGTCTTCGTTTTTGTGTGGTACCGTAAAACAAAGGAGCTCGATCGGACGAGGGAGCGGGCCGAGACCGAGCGCCGCGTTTTGACCCACCACTACATCAATCTCTCGAAGTATGCGAACGACCTCATCCTCCTTGCGGACGAGAACCAGCAGGTCGTCGAGGCCAATGATCGGGCATTGGTGTCGTACGGGTATACCCGCGAAGCGATCCTCGGCAGGCGCCTGACTGATTTCCTGCCTTCCCCTCTGCGGGGAACCTGGGAGGCGATGATCCGGCGCACGGAGATCGAGCACAGCCTGGTGTTTGAGACCCAGCACCAACGCCAGGATGCAAGCCTCTTTCCGGTCGAGGTGAGCCTGCGCCGGATCGGCGAAAGCGGTTTGAATTATTACCAGGCGATCGTCCGCGACATTACCGAGCGGCGGCAGCGGCAACAACTGTTCGAGCGCTATCAGATCCTTTCCCAGCATGCCCGCGATATCATCCTCTTCCTGCGTCCGGATGGACGGATCCTTGAAGCGAACGCGGCGGCCGAGAAGGCTTACGGGTACGACCGCGATGAATTGACGGCGATGACGGTCGCTGATCTGCGTGTGGAGCACGAAGTGTCGTCCATCGGCGCGCATCTGGCGGAGGCCGATGCCCGAGGGATCACTTTCGAGACCGTGCACCGGCGCAAGGATGGAACGACCTTTCCCGTTGAGGTGAGCTCAATAGGCGTCGCCATCGGGGAGGATCGCATTCTGCTGAGCATTGTCCGGGATGCGACGGAGCGGAAACAGGCCGCCCAGGCCTTGGAGGCCAGCGCGAAGAACCTGAGGCAGGTCATTGATCTGGTGCCGCACGCCATCTACGCCAGGGACAAGACCGGCCGGTTGGTGTTGGCCAATCGACGGTTCGCCGAGTTGGCCGGCGTCTCGTGCGAGGCCTTGCTGGCCGGGGAATCCGGGGGTTGGATGGGAGGGGTCGATCGGGCGGATTCCCGCCAGCGCGATGACTGCGACGTGATTGAAACGGGAGAGCCCAGGATCATTCCCGAAGAGACGTGGATCGATAGCGCGGGCGTTTCGCGGGTTCTACAAACCGTCAAGGTTCCGTTTACCCCGGTAGGCAGAGGCGGTCCGGCGGTCCTGTGCGTCTCCCTCGACATTACCGAGACCAAACGCCTTCAGGAGCAGCTGGTCCAATCTCAAAAAATGGAAGGGATAGGGCGCTTGGCCGGCGGAATCGCCCACGATTTCAACAACCTGCTGCAGGTGATCATCGGGTTCAATGATATTCTGCTGGGTCGGTTGGATCCGGGCCATCCGGGGCGAAAGGATGCTCTGGAGGTTGATCGGGCGGCGCGACGCGCGGGCAGCCTCACGCGGCAACTGCTGGCCTACAGCCGGAAGCAATTGCTCACTTTGCAGGTTATCGATCTCAATAGCCTTCTGGAGAAGGTAGTGGCGGGCCTTAATGGGCAGCTTGGGCAAGAGATTGAGCTGATCAAGAGGCTGGACCCCTTGATTCGTCCGGTCAATGTCGATCCCGGTCAGATGGAGCAGGTTCTCGTGAATCTGGTATCCTTGGCTCAGAATGCCATTCCCTCGAGAGGCCGCATCACCCTGCTGACCAAGCCGTATGAGCTATCGGCCTCCGATGCCCTGCAAATGGCGGATGCCAGGGCCGGGCATTATGTTTGCCTATCGGTGTCGGACACCGGGCCGGGCATGAACCGGGTCCGTGCGCAACACCTCTTCGAACCGTCTTTTGCCGACGAAGGCCAGGGGCCGGGAATAAATCTCGGGCTGGCCATGGTTTACGGTATCGTCAGACAGCATGAAGGATGGATTCAGGTTTACAGCCAGGAAGGCCTGGGGACGACTATCAAGCTGTTCCTGCCGGTTGCCGATCGTGATGCGGAGGGCGGGTCGGCTGTGCCGGTGGACTCCGGGGACGCACCGGCCTGTACCTGCCGTATCCTGGTGGTGGAAGACGAGGACAGCGTACGGCAATTTGCGGTGCGCCTTTTGAAGGATCGGGGCTACGAGGTATTCAGCGCGAAAACGGGGCGGGAGGCCCTGGCCATTTTCGCTGAACAGAGGCAGGCTATCGACCTGCTCTTCTCCGATGTCGTGCTCCCCGACATCAATGGATTGGACCTGGCCCTGCAACTGCGCCGGGAAAAGCAGGGGATCCGGCTGTTGCTGACCAGTGGTTATATGGATGAGCAGTCCCGGTGGCCCGCGATACAGAGAGAGCAGATTCGGTTCATTCAGAAGCCCTATCCCGGCCGGGAGTTATTGTCGGTCGTACAGGCGTTGGTTACCGGAGGCTAGGCGATGAAAAAGGAAGCATCAAATATGTCAGAGACCCATGGTCATGCGAAAAGCTACCGGCACCCGTCGCAGGGCGCACGCGATGGGTTGGTCGGTGTCGCGTTCTGGCAATTTATGACGTTTATCATGCTGATCCTGTTGGTTTGGCTCAATGAACTGATGGATCTGGCCTCGCTTTGGTTTGGGGTGCCGCCCTCCCCGCCCAGCGTGTTCCGCGGCTGCGTGATCAGCATCGGAACGATCGTTGTGGCGCTGGCGACGGTCGGCCATACCTACGTCCAGCAGAAGCAGATCATCAGCGGGTTGCTGACGGTCTGCTCGAGTTGCCGCCGCATCCGTGTGGATGAGAAACTGTGGGAGCAACTGGACGACTATATCGCCGATCATTCCGTTGCCTTAATCAGTCATGGTATTTGCCCGCTGTGTTTTGAGGCGATGAAGCAGGAACTCCGCAAACTGGATGCGGATAATGCCGCCATGACGATCCCTTCCGTTCAGTCGCCCCCTGGCGCCGGGTGAGCGGGTGAACTTGTGGCGCCCATGCGAAGGTAGGGGAGTATATCCCGCTCAAGGGTGCGGTTGCCGTCGAAAAGCATGAACCCCGGGGCGCTTTCGCCGCGCAAGACGGCAATCTGATCCAAGGCGCCGGCCGCCGTCAAATGGCTTTCCGTGGCGGTGACGCCGATCCCGGGAAACAGCCGCTCGCGGACGCCGGGGAGGGCGGACTGCTTGCGATACCAGGTCATGAATTTGGCGTTGTCCTCGGTGTAATTCATCGGGCAGACGAAGTCCACCTGCCCGAGTCGCGCCCATTCCCCCCAGTCCTGCCCGATCGAGTCACGGCAACCGGGATAGCCGGTATAGACCGCGGCGGAGAGGCGGGTGCGGGGGGAGGTTGCCTGCAGTCGGCGGCGGGTTTGAACAACCATGCGGGTGATCTGGTCCCGCCTCCACTGACGCCAGGCCGCTATCAGCGGGCTGGATCCGGACCGCACGTCAGCCGGCCAGCGGCGGACCCTGAGCCCGGTCTCCTTCTCGAACCGGGCCCGGCACCCGCTGCAATAGCAGTAGTCGGGGGACTTATACCGGACATAGTCCAGATGCACGCCGTCCAATCGGTAACGGGCCGCCATATCGGCGATTGAGTCGACCTCGAAGGCAACGTTGGCGGGATGCGAGGGGCAGAGCCAGGGGAAGGAAGCCCCTGCGGCGGAAACCTGCAGGCGCCCCTGTTTGCGGTAGGAAGCCAGCAGGGCTTCCGGGGCCCCTTCGAGGTTCCAGCAGATCACCCAGGCGTGGACCTCCAGGCCGTGCCGGCGCGCGGCTTCCGTGCATTGCTGCAGTTGATCCCCGTACCGTTGAGCCGTCTCGGAGAGCGGGATCATGGCTGTACGGTAGTGGGCCGTCCACGGGCGCCGCATATGCGGAAAGACGGCCGTCATGCCGCTTTGGGCGAGACTCCGGCATGTCTCCTCCCAGTTGCCCGGCGAGAACCCGGTGCCGGAATGGTTCCAGACTCCCCGGAATTCCCCGGGGCGGGGGGCCTGTGTACGCGCATAGGCTTCGGTCAGGGCGGCGTCGAGGAGCCGGGCAGTCGCCAGAGTTCGGATATAGTCTCCACGCCGGAAGCTGCGCACGAGATCGTCGTGCAGTTGCTCTGCCTGCGCCAGCAAGGCGTTCATGCGGGGCCCCTGCCCGCCCCGTTCGCTTGAGGCGCCCAAGGTCGCCAGCGCCTGGGCAAAGTCAGCATGGCGACCCAGTGTCCCTGCGGTTTTGACGGCCTGTTCCGCGGTGGCGCGCCAGAGGGCGGGATCGCAGGATCCCAGCAAGGCGACCAGCAGTTGTTTTTTCGCCTCCCCATCGCCTTCCAGCAGGACATGACTCATCCAGTAGCCGCAGTCCGACCGGGCCCAGGCGGGGATGTGCTGATCTTTCCCTGACGCGCTTTCCCACCAGGCCATGACTTGGGCGCCGGGATCGGCGGGGAAAACAGGCCGGATGTTTTGGGAGGTTTGCTCGACGCGTGCCGGCATGCCGGCGGGGGCCGCCGAGTTGAACCGGAAGGCGCTCCATTGTCCCGGTTCGGTGGCGGCGGCATAAGCCCCCAGTTTCATTCCCAGAAGCGAGGCGAGGCGGGGTTCCGCCGAATAGAAAACAAGGACCTTGCCGCCGCGCCTGATCAGGCGGTCCAGGGCCCGCAATTCCGAAGACCCCGGCGCGGGGTTGTAGCCCAGGATGACGACCGAAGCCTCCGCAGCGGCTCCGCGGCTCAGGGCTTCGTCATCCACTATGCGGGTTGGAATTCCGACATCCTTGAGCCAGCCGGCCAACCGCGTGGTTACGCTGGCCGCATAGTTGCGCTCCTGGGCGTTCGGCGCGGACGAGGATGCCTGGACCAGAATGACGGGGCGGGCGGCGGTGCCGGCCGCTAGGGGAGGCGGCGGGGAGGACGGGGGGGTGGGCGATGGGCGGGGCGCAGGCGGCCGCACGCATCCGGTGAGGGTGACCAGCAGGGCGAGGCCGGCGAGAACGGCGGCATACGGGGCGCGATGGAGCGGGCGGTGCATGCCGCATATCTACCGGTCCAGCCCGCTGTGGCGCAAGGCAATACGTAACGATCGGGGCGTTGCGCCACAATAAAATGATGCCCCCGCCCGTCATCTTGTGGCATAGTCGAGCACACCACCCATGAGAACAGTTAAAACCTCGGAGTTCCTTTTCCTTGCGCCACTTGTGGGTCTGCTGTGCCTGGGGACCGGGTGTGCCACGGTGCGGCAGGCGCGTGAGGTCCAGAAGGGGGAGCATAGCCCGCCCGGGGAGCGTCTGCTCAAGGCCAGTGAAGTCGGCCTCTCCTCCAATTCGGTCCTGACGTTGGACGGGGCGCTTGGGATCGCCCTGGCCTACCACCCCTCCCTTGCCCAGGCTGAACAGCAGTTGGTGGCCGCCACCGCCCAGGTGTTTCAGGCCAGGGCCGCCTACTGGCCGCAACTCGGCGCCTCGGCTGGCGCGGGTCGTTCCTCCTCCAATACGGAAGGACAGCCGGCGACGGATCGGGCCCGGAATTCATTCAGCGGAGGCCTGAGCCTTAATCTTCTCGTCTACGATTTCGGCAAGACGCCCGCCCGCGTCCGGCAGGCCTACGCGCGGCAGATTGTCGCGGCGGAAGCCTTGCGGTCCGCCCGGAGCGACGTGGCCTACACCGTGCGCAGCGCCTTCTACGCTCTCGTGAAGGCCGGGGAACTGGAGCAGGTGTCCGACGACGCCGTCCGGCAATACCAGGTGCACCTCGATCAAGTCCGGGCTTTCCAGGAAGTCGGCCGCCGTACGCGTTATGACCGCACCAAGGCGGAGGTGGATCTGGGCAATGCCCGGCTGAATCTGATCAAGGCCAGGAACGACGTCTCCGATGCCCGTGCCGCCTTGAACCGAAGCCTCGGCCTGACGGAAGAACCGGCTTACAAGCCGCATCCCGAGTCGTTCACGGCGACGGTCGAGGCGGATGCCGATAGCCTGATGGTCCGCGCCCGTCAACGGCACCCGGCCCTCCTGTCCCGGCGGGCCCAGGAACGCGCCGCCTCCGCCGCCGTGGATGAGGCCATCGCCGCGCTCTATCCGGACCTGGCGCTTCAGGCCGGATACAAGGGAGCTGGCAGCCGTTTTCCGCTCACCTGGAACTGGTCATCCCTCCTGCAGTCGTCCGTGGATCTTTTCACCGGGCGTCAGCAATCGTGGCGCATTGCGGAGGTCACCGCTCAACTTCGTATCGCCCGTACGCAACTCGTCGATCGTGAGCAGCAGATCTACCAGGACTTGAGGAACGCCCTGAACCAGGCCGACAGTGCCCGGCAGAGGCTTGAGTTGACGGATCTGCTGGTGAGGCAAGCGCAGGAATCCCTGGATCTGGTTGACGAGCGCTACCGGTTGGGCGCCGCTTCCGCGGTCGATCTTACCGATGCCCAGGTGGCCCTGACCGGTGCCCGGTCCGAACAAGTCAAAGCGAAGTACGATCATCTGACAGCGGCGGCCCAAATCAGGCATGCCGTCGGGGAGGAATAGACATGAAACGATGGATCATCGCCGTCGTCCTGGTCGCCGCCGTTTCGGCGGGGATTCTGGGCTATCGGAAATTCAATAAGACAGTCGCGCCCAATGGGAGCTACCGCACGGCGCGCGTCGAGCGTGGCGACGTGGTTCAGACTGTGCGGGCCAGCGGGACCATTCAGCCCGTCAAGCTGGTTCAGGTCGGCACGCAGGTCAACGGCCCCATCAAGAAACTTTACGTCGATTACAACACCCCGGTGAAGGCTGGCGACCTGGTGGCTCAGATCGATGCCACAACGTTTGAGGCGCGGGTGGCGCAGGATCGGGCCAGTCTGATCCAGAGCCAGGCCAATGTGGAGCAGGTCCGGGCCAAACTGGTTCAGGCCGAGAAGGAATTGGAGCGAGCCAAGAAACTGACCGCGCGGGAAATGCTGTCGCAAGCGGAATTGGACACCTCCGTCGCCGCGCATGCCACCCTCGTCGCGCAGTTGAAGGTGGCGGAGGCGGAGATTTCCCAGGCGGAGGCGGTTTTGCAGCAGTCCATGGCCAACCTGGGCTACACCACGATCCGGTCACCGGTGGACGGCGTGGTTATCGCCCGTAACGTCAGCGAGGGCCAGACCGTGGTGGCCAGCATGAACGCCCAGATGCTTTTCCTGATCGCCGGGGACCTGGGGAAGATTCAGGTGGAGGCCAGTGTTCCCGAGGCGGATATCGGAAGCATCGCGGCGGGGCAGGTGGTCACGTTCACGGTGGACGCCTACGAGCAGACTTTTACGGGAGCCGTTGTGCAAATCCGCATGGCGGCCTCGACGGTCCAGAATGTGGTCACTTATCCCGTGATCGTCGAGGCGCCCAATCCCGGGAATAAACTATTTCCCTCGATGACGGCCGACATCATTTGCGAGGTGGCCCGGCATGCCGACGTCTTCAAGATTCCCAATGCGGCTCTCCGGTTCAAGCCCGAGAAACGTCCCTCTGACGAGGCCGGTTCGGAGAAGAAGGGGGCCGCGCGGGGCCCCCGTGGGCCCCGGATTTGGATTTCCAAGGCCGATGGGAGCGGGCTTAGCCCGGTGGCCGTTTCTCCGGGCATTACCGACGGCGCCTTCACCGAAATTCGTGAACCCGTAACCCTGGCCGTTGGCGACGAGGTGGTGATCGGTCTGCAAACGGCGGAAAACAACGAGAAGACCGTCAACCCCTTTACTCCTCAAATGCCGGCTCGTCGGACCGGGCGGTAAGCCATGTTAATCTCACTACGACAGGTCAGGAAGGTGTACCACATGGAGGAGGTGGACGTTCCCGCCCTTAATGGGGTCTCCCTGGATATTGCCTCCGGCGAGTTCGTGGCCATCATGGGGCATTCGGGTTCTGGCAAGAGCACGCTCCTCAACCTGCTAGGGTGCCTGGATCAACCGGACAGCGGTCAGTACGTTCTCGACGGCCAGGAAGTCGGCGGTCTTGGTCCCGACGCCCTGGCGGGAATCCGGAACCGCAAAATCGGGTTTGTATTCCAGAACTTCAACCTGCTCCCCCGCACCAGTGCCATGGAGAACGTGGAGTTGCCGCTCTATTACGGCCCGCACATCCGCAGCGAAGAACGACGGGAACGAGCCCGGGCCCTGCTGAACCGGATCGGCCTGGGAGATCGCCTCAGCCATCATCCCGGCCAGCTTTCCGGCGGGCAGCAGCAACGTGTGGCCATCGCGCGGGCGTTGGTCAATCGACCCCCGCTGATTTTGGCCGACGAGCCGACCGGCAATCTGGACAGCAAGTCGGCCGACGACATCATGGCCCTCTTCCTGGAACTGAATCGGGAAGGCATCACCCTGGTCATGGTCACCCATGAACCGGATATCGCCCGTTACGCCAAGCGGACGATCGTCATGAAGGACGGGATGATTGTATGAATGCCGTGGTCACCCTGAGAATCGCCATGCGGGCCCTGGTCCGGAACAAGACCCGGTCCCTGCTGACCGCCCTGGGCATCATTATCGGCATCGCCGCCGTGATTGCCGTGGTGGCCGTCGGGCAGGGCGCTTCGGTCACCATGCAGTCCCAGATCAGCAGCATGGGAAATAATCTGGTGCTCATTTTTCCGGGGAGTTCGCGGGCAGGCGGCTTCCATGGCGGCATGGGCACCACCCAGACCCTCACGGCCGACGACGGCGATGCCCTGCTGCGGGAATGCCCGCTCGTCCGCGCTGTTTCCCCCCTCGTGCGGGCCGGGGGCCAGTGCATCTACCGGGAGAACGACTGGGCCACCTCCGTCCAAGGCGTGAATGTGCAGTACCAGGAGGTCCGGAACTGGGATGTGGCGAGCGGCTCCTTTTTCACCGACTCGGACCTTCGCGGCGCCTCGCGCGTCTGCGTGCTGGGCAAGACCGTGGCGAAGGAACTCTTTCAGGGCGACGACCCGATCGGCAAGACAATCCGTATCAAGAACATGCCCTTCCGGGTCATCGGCGTCATGGCTCCCAAGGGTAGCGCCGCCTGGGGTCAGGACCAGGACGACACGATCATCGCCCCGTGGACCACGGTCCGCCGCGTTCTCCAGAACTCGGCGTTCAATAACGTCAATCAGCTTATGCTCAGCCTGACGTCGATGGAGGTGCTGCCTCAGGCCAAGCAGGAGATCGGGGGGCTTCTGCGTCAACGCCATCGGCCCACCCATGGGGCGGACGACGATTTTACCGTCACTGACATGACCGAGGTGACGCAAATGATCACGCAAGTCTCACGGTTGATGACCGTGCTGCTGACCGTTATTGCCTCCATCTCCCTGATGGTGGGCGGCATCGGCATCATGAACATCATGCTGGTGGCCGTCTCGGAGCGGACCCGGGAGATCGGGCTTCGGCTGGCGGTGGGCGCCCGTCGGCGCGACATCCTGATGCAGTTCCTGGTCGAGGCGGTGGCGCTGTCCGGCGCTGGCGGGATGATCGGGATCGGGTTGGGCATCAGTGCGGCCAGCCTCCTGGCCAGGATTAATCACTGGCCGGTCCTGATTTCGCCCGGGGCCGTGCTTCTGGCACTGGGGTTTTCAGCCGGGGTCGGCATCTTCTTCGGGTTCTACCCTGCGTTCCGGGCCGCCCGCCTGAACCCCATCGAGAGCCTGAGGCGGGAATAGACAGGCGGTTTTCTGCAAGCCGGAGAAAGTGTGGCCGGACGAATCATCCGTCTACCGAAGGCCACCCTTAACCGTTCACTTCGTCGTACACGTTATCCCCACCCTTACTCGGATACCCTTGCCCGACCCGCTTACCCGAGTCTTCCAGTGTGAACGTATTCATCAAGGTGGACCGCGCTGTCCCGGGCGCGGTCAGACGCCGGTAGGGACACCGGCGTCCACCTGGCGGATACGTCGTTTCAAGTTCTATGCTTCTTCAATGTCTGACAACCTTCAGTCTGCATCCTGCGACCGGAGTTATGCTTAACTCCACCAAAGAGTCCGCGCCGTAGATAGCAGCACCCACGACGGACCCTAACATGCACCGGATCAAAAGCAGATCCATTACGAGTGCGGATAAGGCAGGACGTACAAGGAGCAGATAAAGCGGTGTCCGTCACAACGGACCTCTTGACTTGCCTTCTCATAAGAGCCTTGGCGAAGGAGGGCGGAGCGGGTGGTGAATCTTCTCTTGAATGCGGCAATACAATGGGTGGGGGTAGCTTGAGTCAATCAACTAGGCAGGTTTCTCTTTGTAGGGCCTTCGCTCGTCGAAGGCCGTCTTTGTTCAGGCATCTTCCTCATAATCATAATCCTCTCTGGGGCAGGAGATTACGATTAAGCCAGCCGCGCGGCGGTGCCGCGAAATAACCACAGGGTAACTGCGACAAAATGTCCAAGTTATCGGCAAGGGGAAGAACGACTCCTCCCCTGCACCGCCCGCCCGACCTCGTGCCGAGGTCGGCTACTGTAGCCTGCGGCGGCCCTACAGATTAGAGGCGTCTGCCCCGCCTGGCGTTGACGGCCACCGGCGGGTTCGTGTTATAGTGCGGCATGCCGTTAGATCAGACCCGAATTCTGCTGGTGCATCCGCTGGGTTACCGTCCGGAAGAGGCGCGCGGGGACATCACGCGCATCGCCAACCTGATGCCCCCGCTGGGGTTGGCCAGCATCGCCGCCTACCTGGAGTCCAAGGGGCTGCACGCGGATCTGATCGACAGCGTGGCCTGGCCCGATTCCGACGGGGCCCTCCGCGAACTGTTGCGTGACCGGCGCCCGGGTTTCATCGGCGTAGGCTGCACGACCTTCGGCTTCCGGGACGCCCTGCGGGTCCTCCGGCTTGCCAAGGCCGAACTGCCCGGAATCAAGGGGCTGCTCGGCGGACCGCACGTATCCGCCCTGCGTGAACGCATCCTGAAGGAGAATGCGGAAGTCGACTATACCGTCATCGGCGAAGGCGAAGAAACGGTCGAGGCGTTGATGCGCGGCGCGACTCCCGGGAGCATTCCCGGGTTGACCTACCGCGACGGCGGCCAGGTGGCGTTCTCCGGGTTCAGGGCGCGCGGCATCGACCTCGACAGCCTCCCTTTCCCGGCTTACGAGAAACTGGCGGGGTATCCCGGGGTGTACAAGCTGCCCATTTTCAACTATCCGCGGTCGCCCAACGCGAGTTGTATTTCCAGCCGGGGCTGTCCCTACGAATGCAGCTACTGTGACCGGTCCGTCTTTCGCAAGAGTTTCCGCTTCAACTCGGCGGAATACCTGTACGAGCACTTGCGCAGCCTCAAGGATCGCTGGAACATCCGCCATGTCAATTTCTACGACGACCAGTTCACCTTTCACCGGCAGCGCATTCGGGATTTTTGCCGCCTGCTGCTCGACAAGCCGTTGGACATGACCTTCAACTGCGCGGTGCGGGCCGAACACGTCGATCCGGAGTTGTTGCGCCAGATGAAGGAGGCCGGTTGCTGGATGATGAGCCTCGGCATTGAAACCGGCGATCCCGAACTCCTGGCGCGGCATCGCCAGAATGCCGACCTGGAGATGCTGGGCCGGACCCTTCGCGACATCAAGAAGGCCGGCATCCGGACCAAGGGTCTGCTCATGATGGGGTTGCCCGGCGAGACGGAGGAAAGTATCCGGCGCAGCATGCGGTATGTGCTCTCCCTTCCGCTCGACGACTTCAATCTGACGAAGTTCACCCCGTTTCCCGGCTCGCCCATCCACGAGACCATCCGGGAGTACGGGACCTTCGACGAAGATCCGGACCGGATGGATTGCATGCACTTCGTTTTTGTTCCCAAGGGGTTTACCCTGGCCCGTCTCGAAAAACTGTACGGACGATTCTACCAGAGGCATTACAGGCGGCCGAAGGTATGGATGGGGTATCTCGCGATGCTCTGGCGCTCGCCGGACAGTTGGAGGCGTTTCGTGCTGAACCTGGGCAACTTCATTCGATTCGCCTTCGCAGGCCGCGACACGCGGAAGGAGCAGCCGGTAACATGAAGGTCTCTTTTGTTTATCCCCGATTTACCAAGTTCCTGGAATCCCGCCAGGATCTCGATCGCGATCTGCTCCGCTACTTCCTGGGCAACTTCACGACGCCGCCGTCCCTGGGCATTCCCATCATGGCAGCCCTGACGCCAGAGTCGATCGATGTCGAACTGATCGATGACAACGGCGGCGACGTCGTGGACTATGCCGCCGACACCGATCTGGTGGCCATCAACTGTTTCACGCCCCAGGCGACCCGGGCCTTCGAGATCGCCGACGGGTTCCGCCAGCACGGCAAACAGGTCATTATGGGCGGGTTTTTTCCCTCGATGATGCCGGACGAATGCCTGAAGCACGCCGACGCTGTCGGCGTGGGCGAGGTGGAGCCGGTGTGGGAAGCCATCCTGGCGGATGCCCGGCAGGGGCAGCTCAAACGCAAGTATGTCGGCGGCTGCCGGTTTGATCTCGCGAATCTCCCCCTGCCCAAACGCGAGATCTTCTACAACAAACGCTCCTACGACTGGGACGAGGATCTGGTGCAGGTCTCCCGTGGCTGTTCGTACGCCTGCGCCATGTGCGCCATCCCGGCACACATGGGCAACCGCATGCGCTTCCGTCCCGTTGAGCAGGTGGTGCGGGAGATCAAGACCCTCAAATACGAAAACGTTTATCTGGCCGATGACTCCCTGTTCTTCCAGCAACGCCGGATCCAGGACTATGCGGTGGAACTCTTCACGGCGTTGAAGCCGCTCAATAAGAAATACTTTGTCTCCTCCACGCTGGCGTTGAACCTCGACGATGCCTTCCTGAACCTGATCGCCGAGGCGGGCGTGCGTAACTTCTATTGTACCATGAATGTCGATCCGGTCTCCATCAAGGCCCTGCAAGGCGACCGGAAGGCGCGACAGGTCCTCGTCGATCTCGTCAAGAAACTTGAGGATCGGAACATCCGCTTCTTCGGCTCCTGCGCGATGGGCCGGGACTGGGACGATACCAGCATCGCCGATCGTATTCTCTCGCTCTTTGTCGAGGCCAACATCCATACGTCGGAGTTCTTCATCTTCACTCCCTACCCGGGCGCGCCGTTGTGGGACCGGCTGGAACGTCAGAACCGGATCATCGACCGGAACTGGAGTCACTACAACGGCGCCCATGTGGTTTTCCAGCCGCAAAACATGACGGTGGATGAGCTCAATGAGCAGTTCCTGAAGGTGTGGAACGGTTTCTTTGCGATGAAGAAAGAGCAGCATGTCGCCAGCCTGGAACCGGCCACCTGGGAGAACAATGCCCAGGTTCTGGGTAAACCCCTGCAGAAACAGGGCGTCAGTGGTCAGGCGGCCGTCACGGGCATCGGCCTGATCAGCCCCATCGGAAACGACCGGGAGACGGTTACCCGGTCGCTCCGGGAGGGACGGCACGGGATCCGCACGATCACCCGGTTTGACACCTCGCATTTCCGATCCTCACTGGGCGGGCAGATCGACGATTTCGATCCCCGGCAATGGCTGACGGATGAGGAAATCGCCGAGTACGAGGACCGCTATCTGCTCATGGCGATCGCCGCGGCCAGGATGGCCCTCAAAGACTCCGGCCTCGACTGGAGCGGGGGCGCCATCCGGCGTGATGTGGCCCTTGTGCTGGGGACGTGTAATGGGGGCCTGCTTTCCGCCGAACAGGAATATGCCTGGAAACACGGAAAGAGCACCCGGGTGGCCGACGAAAAGCTGAACACCCAGGCTGAACTTTACGGTTTTGGCAAGGCCCTGGCCAAGGCGCTGGGCGTGGGCGGCGAAACGTGGATCGTCACCACCGCCTGTTCCTCCACCACCGGAGCGCTCGGCCTGGCGCAATCCCTGATTGCCCGCGGACGCTGCAGCACGGTGATCGTCGGCGGTTCCGATGCCCTCTGCCTGGCCAATATGTCCGGCTTCGACGCCTTGAAGGCCTTGTCCGGCGAACGCACGGCGCCGTTCTCGTTGCCCGTTGGCCTGAACATCGGCGAAGGCGCCGGGTTCTGGGTTGTTGAGCGACTGGAGCAGGTTCTGTTGCGACACGGCCGTTGGACCGCGAGGATCGCGGGGAATGCCACGACGTCCGACGCCTACCACCCGACGTCGCCGGACCCGCGCGGGAGTGGTGTCACGAGAACGCTGCAGGATGCCCTGCGGGATTCCGGCCTCGCGCTGGGAGACCTTGGTTGCGTCAATGCCCACGGCACCGGGACCCCCGCCAACGATGTCGCCGAATCGAAGGGCATCGGCAGGTTTCTGGGGGAGCATCCTCTGCCGGTCATCTCGCTCAAGTCGTTCTTCGGGCACTGCATGGGCGCCACGGGAATCCTGGAGGCAACGTGCAATGTGTTTGCCATGAATGAGGGCTTCATTCCGCCCACCCTCAATTTCTCGTCTCCGCGTCCCGGCTGCCCGCTCGATTATGTTCCCAACCAGGCGCGAGACCAGGACTATCAAGCCTTCATCTCCGCCAACTACGCCTTCGGCGGCAACAACGCCGCGGTGGTTGTCGCCGGCCGTAACGCGCCCCTGCGGCCGCTCGCACGCCGCGAGGATCGTGTCGTGATCACCGGCACGGGCCTGGTCACCTCCCTGGGGCTTTCCACGTCCGCAACGCTGGCGGCCCTGCGCGCCGACAAGGTCGGCCTGAGCCCGATTGACCGGCTCGCGCTTGGCAGGGCGAAGTCCCGCCTTGCCGGCCTGGTCGAGCCCTTCACCGCCGCCGTCGTCGACCGCCGGCTGGACTTTTCGGGAGTGACGGACATTGGCAGGATGGCCATGGCCGCGTCCAGTTTTGCACTCCGAGAGGCTGGCTTGAAGATCGGGCCGAAGAACGCGGATGAAGTAGGCGTGGTCATGGGCATCTGCTGCGGCGCGTCTGAAATGGCGCACATGGATAGCGTCTTTTCCACCGGGAACCATGTGGCCGACATCTCCGGGTTTTCTTCCGTGACCGCCAACTCCACGGCGGGATATGTCTCGGCGCGCCTGTGCCTCAAGGGGGTCAACATGTCGCTCAGTCCCGGCCCGCACGCGGGTCTGCAAAGCCTGGCTTATGCCTGCGAGACGATCGCGGAGGGCCGCGCCAAGGCCATCCTGGCCGGGGCCGCGGACGAAGTGTATGGTCAGACCTATGCGAACTATGACCGATTCGGCTACCTGTTCCGCGGCGATGAGGAGGCCGACTATCGGCTGCGGCTTGACCGCGACCGGGAACGCGTTCTCGGGGAGGGCGCCGCCATGCTGGTCGTCGAATCCCTCGCCACCGCGACGGAGCGCGGCGCGGGCGTTTTGGCGGAGGTTCTGAGCTACGGCATGAGCATGGATGCGGAATCCTTTGCCGGTCAGAACCTGGGACGCGACGGGCTGCGACATGCCGTTAAGACCGCCGTCGAACGCGCGGGTATCGCGGTCACGGATATCGGGCTGATCGTCTGGGCGCCCATGGGCAATGCGGTGGATCTCAAGGTTGTGGAGGGGGTCGATGACCTCCTCGGGACGAGGGCGGGGGTTGTGCCGTGGGTCACCACGACGTTCAATACCGGCCACATCGCGTCCGCGTCCATCCTGGTCAGCCTGGTGGCGGCCCTGGAAGCTCTCCGGGGCGGGCGCACCGAGCTCTGGCCGCAGAGGACGGGGATCAGCCGGTTTGATTCCCCCAGGCTGGAAAAGCCGCCGGAGATCATCCTGGCGCTTGCCAGCAGCGACGTGGGCTACAACTTTGCGACGATTCTCCGCCTGCCGGGCGCCGGGGTCGACGGCGCCTTGCAGGCTACCGGGAACAACTCCGACAGGCTTCCGTAGTCTGCAGCGGTGTGTCGCGCAGAATCAAATCCGCTTGCCTCTGCACCCCGGTTCTGATCAAATGTATACAGAAAAGGAAATCGTATACACCATGAAAACCATGACCTTATCCCTTCGTTTGAATGCCGATGAAGTCAAATTGGTGGACCAGGTGGCCGCCAGCGATGGGCTGGATAGATCGACCTTTCTGAAACGTATTCTGCGCAGGGGATATGCTGAATATCGGCATGAAACCGCTTGCGCCGCCTACCGGCGCGGCGAAGTCACTCTGTCCCGCGCTGCTGAAATGGCGGGCTTGGGCCTGTATGATCTTCTGGCTCGCTTCCCGGACGACGGACTACAGCTAAATCTCACAGCGGAGGATCTGCGACGGGAATTGGCATCATGAACGTGGTTGTGGCGGACGCCTGCCCGGTTATTCTTCTGGCCAAACTGGATCGTCTGGCGTTGATTCGGGATGTGTTTCCCGGAACGATTGTGATTCCGAAAAGCGTTCAGCGCGAGCTCACCCAGAAGGTCATCCCCCTCAACGAGCAACGACGTCTTCAGGAGTTTATTGGACATTGTCGTATTGAGAGCATACAGATCCCGCGTTTGACATCCTTGGCGCTGAGTTTGGCTGACCGTCATGTCCTGGCGCTGGCGGCAAAACACCGAAAGTCGTTGATTCTGACAGACGACAGCTTGGTGCGGCGAATCGCCTCCGCTGAAGGGATTCCCGTTGCCGGCACACTGGGCATCCTGATCAGGGCTGTTCGCGCCAAACTGATCTCCGGTTCGGGCGCCCTCCACGCCGTTGACGAATTGATCGCTCACCATCAGTTGCGGATCTCCGTGGATCTCTATCGGGAAACCATTTCCCAGATCAGACAGGCGTAGCGCTGTTCTGTCTTCGGAACGGGTCAGGAGCCTAACGCATTTCTAACCGTGCGCTCACATTCTGCTTACGTGGAGTTGATTCAATCTTCGCCATGAACAAACCCAAGAAAGGAAACAGAAAGATGAAAAGAATGATGGCGGTTGGAGTGATGGCAGTGACTATCGGCGGGTACGGCATGGCGCAAACCAATGTGCAGAAACCGGCGGCTGAGCCGGTGACGCTGGAACAGGTCAAGGCGTTGATTCCCAAGACGTGGGCGGACAACGTCACCTTCAAGGGCGACCTTCGGTATCGTTATGAGTCAATCAATGACGATTCCAAGACAGATGCGAACAAGGAAAACTACACGCGTCAGCGCGACCGGGTTCGGGCCCGCCTCGGGGCGGAAGCCAAGGTGAACGACAAGGTCAAAGGCGCCGTCGGGTTGTCAACCGGTGGCAACGATCCCATCTCCGGCAACCAGACGATGGGCGATGGTGGCACCAAGAAGGACATGAAGCTGGATCTGGCCTACCTGGACTACAGCGTCATTGGCGACACAACCGCCAACGAAATCCACCTCATCGGCGGCAAGATGAAGAATCCCTTCATCACCCTGAACGACGACCTGATGTGGGATGGCGACCTGTCGCCCGAAGGCCTGGCCCTGAAGAGCCAGTTCGGCAACGATGTGGTGACCGTCTACGGTAACGCCGCCCAGATGTGGATCCAGGAACGTGACAGCAAGGATGCCGCGAAGCTCTTTGCCGCCCAGGGTGCCGCGAAGTTCCAGTTCGCGCCGGAAGTGTCCCTAACCGTCGGCGCCGGGTACTTCGACTTCCAGAACATGAAGGGCTATGACGTGATGGACTGGGAGGGCAAGAACAACGGTTATGGCAACACCACCACGAAGGGAACGGTCAGCGGGACCACCACCAACAAGGCTTGGGCGACCGACTTCACTCCGGTGATGTATTTCGCGTCCCTGGACTTCTGGGTGGCCGGCGTTCCGGTCTCGATTTTCGGGCAGGAACTCTCGAACACCGATGCGGACAAACTGGATCAGGGTCACCTGTACGGAGTCTCACTGGGCAAGGCCAAGCGGGTCGGGACCTTCGAAGTCGGCTACAGCCACGCCGAACTCGAGAAGGACGCCACACCCGGGATGTGGACGGATTCCGATCGCTGGGGCGGCGGCACCGATGGCAAGGGTCACAAGGTGTATGCCAAGTATGCGCTCGCGAAGAACGTCACGCTGGGCGCCTCGTACTTCAAGGATGACAAAGGCATAGCCTCGGGCAAGGCCACCGACTATGACCGGCTGCAACTGGACCTGGTGGCGGCGTTTTGAAAATGTGAGATGTAAAGAGTGAAAGGAAAAACAATGAACAGACTTAACAAAGTGATGGCGATGATGGCGGCGGTGGGAATGGGCGTTGGGGCGGCGGCGGCCGGCGATGCCAATTCCATCGTGGTGGACGGTTCGACGACGGTCGGGCCGATCGCGAAGGCGTTTGCCGAGTATTACATGGGCAAGCACCCGAACGTGAACATAACGGTGAGCGAGTCCGGCAGCGGGAACGGGGCCAAAAGCCTGATAAATGGCGCCTGTGATGTGGCGACCATGTCCCGCCCGATGAAGAACTCGGAAAAGAAGGCGGCCCAGGATGCCGGGGTGCTGGTGATCGAGCATGTCGTGGCTTTGGATGGCCTGTCGGTGATCGTTCACCCGAGCAATCCGGTTGCCAAGCTGACGCTGGAGCAGATTCGCGATATCTACACAGGCGCGATCTCGAACTGGCGTGAACTGGGCGGGCAGGATCAGAAGATCGTGGTCATCAGCCGCGACACCAACAGCGGCACGTATGAGTCCTTCAATACCCTGGTGTTGAAGGATGCCAAGCTGATGGGCGGGGCGGAGTACGTGGGCAGCGGCGGTGCGATCCGCCAGCGTGTGATGAGCACTCCGGCGGCTATCAGGTATGTAGGTCTCGCGTTCACCGAGGGGGTCAAGTCCCTGCAGGTTAACGGGGTGGCGCCTTC
>JBAXWO010000199.1:0-5403 GCA_037128375.1 bacterium | reverse complement strand
GCGTGAATGAGGCGAATCCGTCGGTTATCGCGGATCGCCTTGGCGAGGGTGTCCCAGATGGCTGGATTCAAGCGGGTGGCCGGTTCAGGAAACATCAGGATCCGCTCGTTCAACCAGGCGGGATCCACGTTCGTCTTGTCGGGCAGCGAGTCCATGATCCTTTGAAATACCGACGATATCTTTTCGAAAAGGGGCGTATTGCGGTACTGACTGAGAACACGTTCGGCAACGCAGACGGAGAAAAGGTCGCTTTCGCTCACGTGAATGGCCGGCAGGGAGAAGTCCGGCTCCGTGTAGTAGTACCCCCGCTTCAGCACGTCGTAGCCGATCGGCGCTTCCAATTCGTCCCGCAGGTAATCGATGTCCCGCTGGATCGTCTTGCCGCTCACCTCCCATTCTTCGCCCAGTTTGACGCAGTTGGGAAAACTGCCCTCCTTGATTTTACGGTCGATAAACAGGAGTCGGCGGTATTGAGGCTTGAACTTGGGCATGCGGCACCTCTTTTGCTTGCATCGTCACGAATGTGCGGGCGTTTGGCAAGAGGATTGCGGGAACGGGGAAGCGGAGAGCGGGGAGTGCCGAGCGCCGAAAGGGAGTTGCGAAGCGTTTCGGAGTATGGGGGTGTCGGAGTGTCGGGGGGCAATGCGTGAAGAGTGAGGCGTGAAGTGGGACGAATGCGCTGGAGGCGCTGAGTAACGGAGAGGATCCCGATCAATGACGGGTCCGGATCCAACGCACCGATGATGGTTTCACGATCACCAAGTGGTCGTGAAAAGATCGTTGTTTATGTTCATTCAGAAAGGGAATGAGCAAGGCCAGAATAGTTGGACTTATTGCCGGGTTCGCCTTTAATCGCACCACTCCCGGGTGCGATTCCAACGGCAGCACAGCCCAGTCTCCAAAATGCTCGTCGAGCGTGATCAGCACCCGATCATGAAGAATGGCAGATTCGAGTATTTGGTCGTCATTTGCAGTCGAAAGGCCCAGTTCTGACGCCCTGACCACATCCCACCCTTGCTGGAGCAAAGCGTCAGCCACCTGAGCATCAAGCATCTGATCCAGAAGTAGGCTCGGCTGCTTCACGCGGTTGCCAGTTCCAATTCGGTGTGTTCAATGACGGTATTGCAGTACTGCAGGACCCCCACCACGATATCGCGCGTGAGTTCGGGATAACGCCGCAGCAGTTCCTGGATGGACCCCGCATCAGCCAGTTGGTCGAGGACCACCGTAACAGGAATGCGGGTTCCTGCGACCACAGGTTTCCCATTGCAGCGCCGTGGATCGATTTCGATGAATTGACTGATGGTCATAAGGCAACCTCTCTGTAGCTTGATCGGGCACTACTCTCACACACTGACAGCACAGTTTCAAGCGGGAAGCTGGAAGCGGGAAGTGGCAAGCGGGAAGCGTGTCGGAGTATCGGAAAAAGGACAGCAGACAGCAGACCGCAGAAGACAGGACAACAGGCAGGCGGAAAGCGGCAAGCGGCGAGCGGGGAGTGCCGAGCGCCGAGAATGAGACCACAGACTGCAGACGGCAGACTGAAGACAGCACGCGGGGAACGCGAAGGGAAATACGGGGAGAAGAAAGAAAAGAGACCAGGACACTATTTGTCCGTCCCCTGGTGCTACGGTAGTCGGCAGTGTGATGAATGGGTTTTGGGAGGTGATGTCTATGATGACGCAAATGACGATGGTTCAAGGCATGAGTGATGTGGTTCACGGGCTTCTTTTCGCCCTGATATGTGGATGTCGGCAGATAAAGGCGCAGATCGCCGCTGGGGACAGCGCCTCCCACATTGAGGACCGGGAAGGCAACGCCCACCGGGCGAGTGACGGGGGTAGCCAGTGCACCACCCTCAGTAGTGGCCAGATGCTGTTGCCCGGCATTGCGGAACCGTATCGATGGGAGTTCGGCGGGAAGCGGTAGGACGTAAGCGGCAAACGTGATGCGGGAAGGGCGTATGGGGGTGTCGGGGAAAGGACAGCAGACCACAGGCAGAGGGAAACCTGAGTGTGAGACCTGAAACCTGAGTCAGAGGGGGATAGGGAGAGAAGACTGAAGACGGCACACTGAGCGGCCTGCAATGCGGTGTAACCGAGTCCCTTAACCCAGGCCCAACAAACTGCGCACTTCAGTCCGAATGGTTCGGCAAAGGACAATGGCCTCTTTGGCGACCTCGCGAGAGGCTTCTTCGCCGGGATACCTGAATTCCACGGCGTATGATGACAGAATGGCCATGTGCGCCCTCATGGCCTTCAGGCCGGGCGCGGCAGGCACGAGGTCCAAGAGCCGCACCAGGTCATGAGTCTTCTGGAAAGAGATGTTCAACTCTTGAAGATAACCTTTGAGATATTTCTCTGCGCACTGTTGGGCGTGGAAACAGGCCGCATCGAAATTGGGCGATTTGCGGGCCCGGTATTCCCGCTGGGCGGTGATATAATCACCCTCGGCTTTCTCAAGCCATTCGCTTGCTGCCGCTTGCATAAAGCACAAGTCCCTTTTCTGTGATTTCACGAACGAAGAAATCGTTCATCCGGAGACGTTCGCGAATCTTCTCAGGCGAACGAACGATCACGTCGACCGGGACATCCGACGGCAAGGCCAGGCGGATCTCCGATGCCTTACGAGCCGCAAGGCCATCGTGGGGCAGCACAACCAGCAAATCAACGTCGGAGTCCTCACGCGGTTTCCCGTAGGCATAAGACCCGAACAAGATGATGCGGTCCGGCTTGAACTGGGATGCAACGCTCCGGCTCCAATCCCGTATCTGTTTCATGCTGACCATGCCGGGACTATATG
Organism: bacterium; assembly: GCA_037128375.1. Classification (GTDB taxonomy): domain Bacteria; phylum Verrucomicrobiota; class Kiritimatiellia; order CAIKKV01; family CAITUY01; genus CAMBRF01. Next base: position 2,601 of record JBAXWO010000199.1, on the reverse strand, counting down.
GACAAGCCCGACTGAAGTCACGTCGAAAGGCGCGATCAAAGACGTGCCGGAGTGTGGGTGTGTCGGAGTGTCGGGGGCGGCGGGAAGTGGCAAGCGTAAAGCGGTAAGCGTGTCGGAGTGTCGGAGTATCGGGGAAAGAGGTTGAGAGAAATGGTTCACACGAAGGCGCGAAGAACGCGAAGGGGAGATAGGATCAAGGCGGCGAGCCCGGCGGTCACGCCCTACCTGAAGATGGTTTTGCGCGGACAGTGCGCAGTCCAGGTGTTATTCTGGGTACATGGCATCCCGCTCTGATCATTGCGCTGACTGTTGCCGCGAACTGGGCGAGCCGTTCGACCATGTCCACGAGTGGTTGGACGCGTTGTTCAAGGTTCTGCACCAGAAGCACCGGTCGGCCCGGCACCATGCCGGCGGGGTGGAGCAGGTCCGCAAGATGTGGGGCGACGGAGCTGCCCGTGCCGCCGAGATCCATATCATGCGGGATTGTGGCGGGGTGGTGCCCAGCGAGAAGGACGCGCAGATGGTGAGTATGTGCGGGCCGCGCGCAATCTTGGATGCGAAACCGCCGGCTAAATCGTCGCACTGATGTAATGCCTGCCTATCCGTGGCGATCAATAAACTGGCGCGGCGTTAGGATCGGAATGCCGATGAACTCCTTTTGGATCAAGCACGATGCGCATGCCGAACCTTTTGGATAGTTGTTGCCATGTCTGACTTTTTGAGACCGGCCCGTTTTGCAAAGGCGCGGCTCTCGCTGATGAGCCGCTCAAACACGGCGAGTTTGGGAGCCAAAAGTGGTTTGATGAGGATGTTATCCCCATCCGACATCACCATCAGTTTGCTTCCCGGCTTCAACCCGAGATCGGTCCTCACTGCCCGGGGAATCACCACCTGCCCCTTGATCGACATGCTTGTGACTTCCAGTGCGCTCATCTTCACCTCGTTAGTAAGAAAGTTGTACCAGTAGGGTAGCACCTCATTTGCGAAAGACAAACTGTTTTGTTGCAGAACTGGGCCAGCACAGCGGGAAAGAGGACGGTGGCAAGCGGTGAGGGCAGGAATGGGGAAACCTGAGTTTGTCCACCGGAGGCGGATCCGCCTGTGGCGGAAAACCTGAGGCCTGAGTCAGAAGGGAAAGGGACGAGACGGCGCATCGAGCTGCGCCGAAGAAAAGCGGCGCCAAGTCGCCGCAGTCCAAACGAAGTGCCGATCACAGATCGGTGCTACATCAATGGGAGCCGGCTAAGGAATCTGCCAGGCGCAGGATGAGGGCGCTTTCGGCCACTATATCGCGCCATTTCTGGGGAATGTCTACGTAGCCATAGAAGGCGCCGGCGATCTGGCCGTATACTGCCCCCGTGGTGTCGGCATCGTCACCCAGGTTGACGGCGAGCAGGGCGCCTTCCTTGAAATCGCGTCCCTTGGCAAACGCCCAAAGGGCGGCTTCCAGGGAATTGACTACGTAGCCACTGCCTTTGATAGCGGGTGGTTCCTTCTGTTTGAACGAACCCTGGGCGATGGCATCGATTGCAGGACAAAGTGGATGTGACTGCCAATAACCGGGCACAGGGCAATACAGTTCGGACAGCAGTTCATCCTTCCCCACCCCGTTGACGGCCCCGACAATCAAGCCACTCATGTACCGGCAGGCGTCCACGCAGACGGTGGCGCCGTGGGTCGTCCGGGAACTGTCGCCGGACCGCGCGATGGCCTCCTCGGGTTTATCGGCGAAGAACAGCGGTACTGGAGCCAGCCGCATGATCGAGCCGTTGCCGGCCGCGTGAGGGTCTGTTGACCCGCAGAAGGGTTGCCGTGTCCGTTCGAACGTATGGAGGCCCGCGCGCGTGGTCCCACCGATGTCGAAGCAGGTGCCGGTGCAACTCATGTACCCCTGCCGGTACCAGCGGACATAGCGATCCAACTGGTCGACGGCGTCAAAGCCATGCTTCTCAACGAGGCTTTCCGCCAGGCACAGGGCCATGGACGTGTCATCGGTCCACTGGCCAGGCTTCAGGTGGAACGGGCCACCGCCCGTGATGTCGGTCACGGGTTTGAACGTGCCGGGCGGCTTGAACTCCAGCGTCGTGCCCAGGGCGTCGCAGACGGCCAAGCCGATGAGGGCACCACGGAAACGATCTTGTGTGTTCATCAATGGCCTCCTGGCAGTTCCGGACTTGTTGCCTGGTTCAGATCAGTGCTGGGGTTGGCGTGTGAACACTGACTGCAGACGGCAGGCTGGAGGCCTGCCGCGTCTTGATCCACCAGATATCTCTCCTTGAGGTAGGCCTTCCATTTTTCAATTCCTTCATCACCACTTATTTGTGCAATGAACGTTTCGTAGGTGCATCCACAGACCTGATGTCTGTGGGACTCACGCATCAAGGCGCGATACTCTGGAATTACCTGGGCGAAGTGACGGTTCCCTTCAGGATAGAGGATAACAGATGTGAATTCACAGATCTCGCGTCGCCCGAGCCAGGGCAAACGCATCTAAATTCTCATCTGAACAGATGGAATTCTGACAGAATGAACAAAATTGATAAAATTGGCGCTTCCGGGTTTACAGGGGGATTTTCTACTGGACGAAATGACGCAACGTCA
>JBAXWO010000198.1:0-5422 GCA_037128375.1 bacterium | reverse complement strand
AGGATAAGTCGCTTGTGGTTTGATCGCCGCCCGATCGCCGCGGGGTCGTAGATAGTCAATGTGTTAGGTTTTTCGCATTTCTGAGGAGTATAATAGTGTAGGAAGAAGCAGGGTGAACCCATGACGCGTGCATATCTGGTTCGGGCAGTGGGACTGGCCTTTGTCGTGCTTGTGGCCCAGTGTCAAGTGCGGGTGGCAGCGGCAGAACTGAAGGTGACCACCGAATACGTCTATCCCACAGCATTCCAAGTGCAGGGCGGGAATATTCAACAGTGGAACAATGGCGGACCCGGGGTGGTTCAGGAATCCGTGGTCGTACCCACGGAGTTCGCCACTCGGGAAGTCGGCGTTATCTTTTCCGTTGAGGCCACGGTTTCCAGCATGGGCCATGACGGGACGGCGATCACGTCCCTCGAGCCCCGCAACAAGAACGGCAACACAGAACTGATGATTGCCGCCGCACAGGGCAACGAAGCGGCCGTCCGGAACCGGCTGGGGCACGGCGCGATGGTAAACGTCAAGAACAACTTCGGTTCCACGGCGCTGATGGGGGCGGCAGCCGGTGGATATGAGTCGATTGTGCAGATGCTTTTGGCGAAGAGCGCCGTTCCCGACAGCAAGTCTCGGCAAGGGTCGACCGCGCTGATGTTTGCGGCCCGGAACGGACACGCGGCGGTTGTCAACCAGCTGCTGGCGGCGGGCGCCAATGTGAATGCGTCCGACAATGAGGGCATCACGGCGCTGATGCAGGCGGTCAATGGCGGGTATCCGGATATTGTCGAGATCCTGGTCAAGCGTGGTGCGAAACCGGACCAGACCGACAAGCGCGGGACCAGTTCCATCGCGCTGGCGTCGAGCAGAAACGACAAGAACGTGCTGGTGATGCTAACCCGTGTGCCGGCGGCGAAATGACGGCTATGTCCATGAAGGTCCTGCACCGGCTTGCGCTTGCGTGGATGATGGTGGCTTACCGGGGCAAGGCCGTTGCCGGGGCGGAGGTTCCGTTCGAACTTGGCGGCGGGGTAATCCTGGTCAAGGCGTCCGTCAACGGCATGGCGCCACGGCCATTCATCTTTGATACGGGCGCCACGGAGAGTCTGTTGACTCCATGGGCGGCGGACAAGGCCGGAGCGGGAAGGGCGGAGGGTCAGCGGGTGACCTGTGATGTAGCACTGGCAGGGCAGTCCGTCTCCAAGGTGACCTTTCTGGTCCACGATCCCGTCCAGGCCATTTCACTGCGGCTGGATAACGGGATTGACTATGCGGGCATCCTTGGCTATCCGCTCCTGTCCACGTTCCTGTTCTCCATTGATTACGGGCGCAAACGCATTGACTGGCGGGCGTTTCCGTCCGAGGGGACAAGGGATCCGGTGGCGGCCGGGACGATCCGGGTGCCGTTCACTCTGCGTGATCGCCTGATACATGTTCCGGTCACGGTCAACGGTAAGGGGCCGATCACATTCCTGGTGGATACCGGTTCCGCGGAGGTGCTGTTGCTGCCCCATGCCGTCGAGACGCTGGGATTGCGGCCGCTTCCGTCAAATCGGGCGGATGGGATCCGTTTCGCCAAGGTGGATCAGATTGCGGTTGGGAGCGCCCGTGTGTCGGATGTGTCCGTTGTGGTTCACCGCTTGCAACGTGAGGGCAGCGGCGTACTGACGTATGACGGGATCCTCGGCTATCCCTTCCTGTCGCACTTCCGGGTGACGTTTGACTACAGGGATAAGATGCTGACCCTTGAACCCTTGACGGCTGACAGGTAGAGGAAGCAGCCTGCGGGGCAGATCCCATGGTGATGCCTGCGGAGGTGCGAGTTAAGTTCAAAACCGGCCCGTGATTGAAGGAAGGGTCCGGATACGCTAAGGTGCGGGCATGAACACCGGTTCCCCGGAGCGCACGATCCTGCATGTGGATATGGACGCGTTCTATGCGGCGATCGAGGTGCTTGATCATCCTGACTATCAGGGTAAGCCGCTTGTGGTTGGAGCGCCGCCCGATCGCCGCGGGGTCGTTGCCACATGCTCCTATGAAGCGCGCCGCTATGGCATTCATTCCGCCATGCCCTCGCGGACGGCGGGTAAACTCTGTCCCCACGCCATTTTCGTGCCGCCCCGCATGGCGCGATACGAGGAGGTTTCGGGACAGATCATGAGTCTCTTCCAGGATTTCACGCCGCTGGTCGAGCCCCTGTCGCTGGACGAGGCCTTCCTCGATGTCCGGGGGGCCCTGCGGCTTTGGCCGGATGCCATTGCGATTGCCGGGGAAATCAAGAAGAGGATACGGACGCGAATCGGGTTGACGGCCTCGGTAGGGGTGGCTTCCAACAAGTATCTGGCAAAGGTGGCCAGCGATCTACAGAAGCCCGATGGCCTGACCATTGTGCCGGTTTCCGAGTCCGGGATCATGGCCTTCCTTGCGCCCCTTCCGGTCGGCCGTATTTGGGGAATTGGAAAGGTCTCGGAAGCGCATCTCGCCGGAAAAGGCATCCGGACGATCGGGCAACTTCAGGGGCTGTCCCTGGTGGAACTGGGGCACTTGTTTGGCAGCAAGGCTGCCGCGGGGAAAGTGTGGGCTCTCGCGCGGGGTCGGGATGAACGGGAGGTGGTCACGGATGGGGAGGAGAAGAGCATCTCCAACGAGACCACCTTTGATACCGACTGTGGGGATATGGGAGTGGTGAGGCAGACGTTACTGGAACTGACCGAGCAGGTCGGAGCACGGTTGAGGCAAACCGGAAAATGGGCCCGAACGGTTCAGATCAAAGTGAGGATGGACGATTTCACGACTTTCACCCGACAATGTTCGCTGGCCCACCCGGGTGACAGTGATCGTGAACTTTGGGAGGCGGCCCTGACTCTGTTCGTGCGTGAAAAGGTCATGCATCCGGTCCGCCTGATCGGATTTGGAGTCAGCAACCTCATCGCGCCGGGGAGCGGCGGAGAGCCGGTGCAGGCTGTGCTCTTTCCCGAGATGGAATCGGGGCACGATCACCGGCGGAACCGGCGATTGGACAACGCGGTGGATACGCTACGCAAGGCCTTTGGCCACGACGCTGTCAAGCGGGGGAACTGGAAGGCCGAGGCCTAAACACCGGGGTGCCATCATCCCAAGAGGATCCGCACGACGTCGGCGGCCGTATAGTCCACATGGTCGGCCGTGCAAAACTGACCCACGTTGACGAGATCATCGCCCAGGGTCACCAGCGGCAGTTCCTCCGTCCCGTCGGGAAGCCTTTGAGGCATGCCGACGTTCGAAACGAGGGAATTGCAGAGGCATTTTCTTCCGACCGTTTCCTCCAGCTTACCGCCCTTCGCCACGAAAACGTCCTCGGGCTCAGCGGGGCAGCGGTAGCCGATGGTCCCGTCCTCTTTCTGGTAGGCCTGCCGCATAAATCCAAGATCGCACAGGCGCCGGCGTTGCTTGTAGATGGCCGGGTCGGAAAGGGTGCCCTCAAGCTCGGCGACCTTGAACGGGAAGCCGGTGGGGGACGCCAGTGGGTCGGTGAACACCCTGGCCTTGCCGGCCAGCGCCTTGCGAATAAGGGCACGGCGGATATCGGGGGTCAGTCCGGATTCCACGCACAACGCGAAAGCAGTCCCCACCTGGATGCCCGACGCGCCTTCCTTGAGGGCCGCCTGCAATCCTTTGGCCGATCCGTAAGAACCGGCCAGCCAGAAAGGCAGCCCCAATTCCCGCATGGCCTTCAGGTCGACGAGGTCCCGCGGGCCGTAGATGGGTTCACCTGAGGGCGTCAGCGACAGCGCGCCCCGGGGAGGGGCGTTGTGTCCGCCCGCCAGGGGACCCTCGATGACGAACCCGTCAATGGGGCCATTCGACTTGCGGTAAAGGATTCCGGCCAAGGCATCGGATGAAATGATCGGAAGAAAGACCGGACGCGGGAGCGGATCGAGTGGTGTCGCCGTCTCGTGGAAATCGGCCGGATTGAATTCCAGGGTAAACTTGGCTCCCGGGGCCGCCCCGACGACCCGCATGGAATAGGTGGCGGGTTGATGGCTGGCCAGGGCGGAAATAACGCCGGGAATTTCGATCGGGATGCCGGCCCCGATGATCATGACGGCGACGCCGGCCAGCATGGCCCCGTAGAGTGAGGGGAGATGCGGCATCTGAATTTTTTCGAGGTAGTTGATGCCGACCGGGTTGTTGTGTCCCTGACGGGCCAGAAAGACCTCGACGAAATTTCCCGCGATGCAGAGCTCATGCAAGGATCGTTTTCCTTCGAAGGTGTGCATGCCGGCGAACTTGAACGGCGCTGAGGGGGACTTGCCGTTCGGCACGAAGTACGTGTCGAGGATGCGCTGGGCCATATTGGGGAACGGAAAATGGCTCAGGGCGTGGCGGATGTGCCCCCCGGGATCTCCGCACTGAAGACGCCGGGCGAGGATCTGGTCCAGGGCCGTCCCCGAAACCACCCCCAGTTGTCCGAGACGCGAAACGGCTTGTGCCAGGGACCAGTTGGACACGGCGGCTCCCATCCCGCCTTGGATAATTTTCGGTACAACGGTGCTCATTTGGTCGCAATATGCACTAATCCAGTGAAAATAGCCACAAACAAGTGGCGATCCGGTGATCATTTTTGAGGGCCCGCCGGAGAGGGGGGGGGGATTCGACGTCGTGTTCACGGCCCGTATTATTCAGTTTGTTCTCGTATGGGAACCGTGGCGCCTTTATATACTGAGCCCTCAAAGAAAGGGGAGCGCACATGAGAATTCTCGTCACAGGCGGAGCTGGGTTCATCGGCAGCAACTTCGTTCGTCTGATCCTCCGGACCCATCCTGAGGATGAAGTGGTTAATCTGGATGCCCTGACCTATGCCGGCAATATCGAGAATCTGGCCGATCTCAGGGATCACCCCCGTCACACCTTCATCCACGGCGATATCGCCTCCACGCGGGATGTCTCCCGTGTGTTCCGCCAGCAGGGGATCGATGCGGTAGTCAACTTCGCCGCCGAAAGCCATGTGGACCGCAGTCTGCACATGGGGCCGCGTGTCTTTATCCGGACCAATATCCTGGGCACCCAGATCCTGCTCGATGCCGCCCGGAAATACCGCGTGCAGCGCTTCCTTCAGGTGTCCACCGACGAGGTTTACGGCAGTCTGGGGCCCACCGGTGCCTTCACCGAGGCAACCCCGATCCAGCCCAACAATCCGTATTCGGCCACCAAGGCCGGAGCCGATTTCATGGTGCGGGCCGCCCACCATTCGCACGGTTTGAACGCGGTGATCACGCGCTGCTCGAACAACTTCGGCCCGTACCAGTTTCCTGAAAAACTGATTCCCTTGATGATTGCCAACGCCCTCGCCGATAAGCCGCTCCCTGTTTATGGCGACGGACTGCATGTTCGCGACTGGATCTTTGTGGAGGACCACTGTTCCGGAATTGATGTGGTGCTTCGCCAGGGG
>JBAXWO010000197.1:0-5424 GCA_037128375.1 bacterium | reverse complement strand
AAGGATCCACTTGATCAACCAGTTCCACTCACCACAGTAACCTTCATAGACGAACCCTACGGTCTTATAACCCAGGAAATACACAGTCGATGGCGGTTCATTTCGCATGCCCCATGCATCAATTCTGCAGGTAGGAGCGTTGTTGAGGCCGGCATACAGGTTGAGCCCCCCTCCTTCTTCAATCGGATCTTTGGACATCCACCTTCCCGTCTCCGGGCTGTAAAATCGCAGGCCACGTTCTTGCAATCGTGGCAAGGGGGTATGCGTTTTCGGGCTCGCAAGGGGGCGGGCGGAAGGCCGGGTAAGTGAGGTTTTAAGTGAGTAGCCCATGTTAACGGGTCGGGTCATTACTCGTTGGCAAGACCAGAGGCTGCGCTGATGCCGCACCCTTGTTTGTGTATTTGCGACCCCCTATCGCCCTCCGCACACCCACCATGCAGCACAGGGCAACGATAATCACTACCGTAGAAATCCCTGTGGCCACGCATTTGATCACGAAGTGAGATAGAACCCACGAATTCCCTCCGCATTTAGAGATCAAATGGCATGACGGTGAAAGTGAGTAATCCCGCAAGTCCTCTAGTCCCCGCTGCCGTACCATACCGATTGCCCGGACGCCAATGGTCCGCCACCGTATAAACGTACCGGGAATAATCAACAGACTTCCTAGCAGTCGGAGCAGCATATTGCCCTTAGAACGGTTCCGCAACGCGAGTTACATAATCACAACTGAATGATCGAGGGCACTCCTCATCTCTTCTTACATAGCCACAAAATTGCCCAATACCTGTTATTTCCCACACATAGCGCGTACTGGGGAGGGATTCTGAACCGGAGTGGGGAGGGATTCTGAACCGGAGTGAGGCGGGAGTCAAGGCGGCCATAATGCGGGAAAGTATCCCCTGTGCCGTAGCGCCGTCTCCCGGGTTTTCCCCTCTCTACCGTACCGAGCCCCGTTCGTTTGCGGTTTGCCGACAGCCGGAGTGGTCAATACCCTCCGCCGATGCCATTGTTCTTCAGCACCCCGGAGGAGATCGAGGCGTTCCGATCCACGCTCCCCGTCTGCCGCTGCCCGTTCTGCGGGCTGGTCGGGGCACTCATCCGACATGGCTTCACCTACTGGTCTCACAGCCCCAAGGTGAACGGCATCCGCGGCTGGCGCGTCCGCTGCAACCCCACCCACCACCATTCCGGCTGCGGGGCAACCTGGCTCCTGAGGCGGGGCGACACGCTGCCCCGCCGGTGTTTCTCGGCCAAGGATCTATGGAGATTCATCCAGGCCATCCTTGACTCCCGCTCCCTCAGAAACGCCTGGGAGCGCTCCGGCTTCCCCACCTCCCTGGAGACCGCCTATAAGGTTTATCGCCGTTTGGTCCGATGCCATAGCCTCCTGCGGACCCGCCTCAGTGATCGTGGGCCGCCTCCGAAAATTAAGACGGGGGTGCCCCTCTTCCAGATGTTCGCTCACCTGAAAGAGGAATTCGGCAATGTTTCTCCTGTCGGGGGCTACCAGGAATCCTTTCAACGGGATTTCCTGGCCACAGCCTGAGACACACCCCGCATTCCCAAAATAACACGCGCCCCCGGACCCCGCCAAGGCTGGAAAATCACAACAACACGGGAATCCAATGCGTGCCCGCCCAAGGTCTCCGGTACGGTCCGGAAAACAACCAAAGGAGGGTATGAATGAAACGCATCAACGTGTATCTGAAGCTCCGTGTCCTGGGTGCCATCGATTCGATGGCGGGAAACAGCATCCAAAGCCGCATCAAGGAGGTCTGCAAGTTGACCTTCCACGATGAGGATGGGACGCCTCATGTCTTCACCTGGCGCACCATCCAGACCTGGCTGTCGCTCTACAAGCAGCAGGGCGTCCAGTCGCTCGTCAACCGTCCCCGCGCCGACAAGGGCAAGCCTCGCAAGGTCTGCGCGGAACAACTTCAGGAGGCCATCGAGCAGGTCCTGCCCGAGTTCCAGGACACCCGCTACAACAAGATGATGATCTACCGCCGCTGCATCGAGCGCGGCACCCTCGCCCACTCCGACTGCTCGCAGACCAGCTTCTTCCGCCTCGTCCGGGAGTACGACCTGCTCACCCCCGCCTCCCAAACCGAGAATAAACGCCGCCTCGCCTTCGCCAAGCAATACGCCAACGAAATGTGGCAACTCGACACCATGGTCGGCCCGTACCTGAAGAACGGCAAGACCTCCACCCAGGCCAAGCTCATCGCCTTCATCGACGATGCCAGCCGCGTGGTGCCCCATGGCCAGTTCTTCTTTGCCGAAAACACCGATACCCTGATCGTGGCGCTCAAGGCTGCACTCTATAAACGCGGCATCCCCCAGACCCTCTATGTCGACAACGGCGCCATCTATACCAGCATCGAGATCAACCAGATCTGCTCGCGCCTGGGCATCGTGCTGTGCCACACCCCCGTGCGCGACGGCGCCGCCAAAGGAAAAATAGAAAGGCTCTTCAGAACCGTCCGCGACCAGTTCCTCCTCCAAAAGCTCGATCTCTCCTCCCTGGAGGTCCTCAACCGGCAGTTCCATCACTGGCTCGAAAACGATTACAACGCCCGCGTCCACGGCACGCTCCAGATGAAGCCCATCGACCGCTTCGGCATGGATCTCCAGCGCATCCGCTTCCTCAACCCCATGGAGGCCAACGACGAACTGTTCTATGTCGAGCAAGCCCGGACTGTGCGCAAGGATAATACCTTCAGCATTAACAATATCCGCTATGAGACTCCCCGCGACCTGGCCGACCGCACCATCCAGGTCCGCTACGACCGCGCCCATCCCAGCCGCATCGTCGTCTACTACAAGGGCGAGCGCATGGGCGAGGCCTCCCGCCTCGACTTCCTCGCCAATGACCGGCCGCCGGCCAAAGGCCCGCCCGCCACTCAGCCGGAAGCCATCACCCCCGCCGACCCTTTTGGAAACCCGTAACGAAAACAACACAAAACAAAGGAGAAACAACCATGCTACGCTCACACTTCGGTCTGGAGTTCAATCCGTTCGATCCCACCCGCAAAACCGCCCTGCTGCCCCACCAGCAGGATGTCTTTGAAACCCTCAAGGTCCACTGCCAGCAGGGCGGCCTCTGCCTCGTCATGGGCGAGCCGGGCACCGGCAAAAGCGTGATCAAGCACGCGCTGATCGCCCATGACCCCAAGCGCATGATCACCCCCGCCATCGCCCGCACCCTGCACACCTACACCAACACCCTGCACATCCTCTGCGAGGCCTTCCAGATCGAAACCACGGGCCGCGATGCCGCCTGCGAAAAGCTCCTCATCGAGGCCGGATGGAAGATCAACCAGGAGGGCAAGATGCTCGTCCCCATCATCGATGACGCCCACCTCATGGATGTCGAGTGCTTACGCAAGCTCCGGCTATTGTTCGAGGATTTCCCGAAAAATCACAACCTCATCCTCTTCGCCCAGCCCCAGCTCATGCACAAGCTCCACCTCACCGTCAACGAGGACATCAAGAGCCGCGTCACCTATTCCGTCAAGGTCCCCCGCCTCAACCCTGACGACATGAAGGCCTTCCTCTATGCCCAGTGCGACGCCGTCGGCCTCGGTCATAATGCCTTCAGTGACGAGGCGGTCGCCCTCATCGTACGCTCCAGCGAAGGCCTGTTACGCAGAACGCGCAACCTGTGCATCTCCGCCATGCTCGAAGCCGTCCGAGACCGCAAACAGGTCATCGGTATCGACCATGTCAACCGCGTCCTCATGCAGCCCCACTGGAGAAAAGACCATGACATGGACCCGGTCTGACCTGTCACGCCGTCACGTCCGCCGCAGGCCCGACGAAGGCGGAAGTTCCTGGACGAAGGCGGATATCCGCCAGGCTCGCCAGACCCGTCTCAAGCCGGTGCTCGAACTCCTCGGGTACCGGCTCCTGCCCCGCCCCGGCGACAATTTCATCATCGCCGGGCTGGCCAGCGAGATCGTCATCAAGGAGCATTACTGGAACTGTCCGGATACCGGCCAGGCCGGTAACGCCATAGACTTTCTTGTGAACATCCGAGGCGTCACTTTCAATGAGGCCATGACGATGCTCACGGCTGGCCCACTGGATCATAACGGCGGCGAATGATTACGACGGCAGCGGCCGATTTGAATGGGTAAAACAGCAGGAAACGGACAGGCATTCGTCCAAAACCGTCGTATCGGCTTCAATCCGCTACGACGGTAGGGGTAAAAAACGAGAAAGGTTGCGACGGGAATGGGGACTTTTTATGACCGCACCGCAGGAATCAAGGCCGTTTTCAACAGGTTTAATTCGGGAACCGCTTACGGTCACATTTCGGTCGGTAACAGCAAACACCAGCAACAGCAAGAATCCCATAGAATAGGAACACCGCGAAAGCCCCAGAGGGAGCAACACCATTCACAGTATCGGCCACACTTGCGTAGAGTGCGATTGCAGCCGGACACACCAACAGAAGGAAACGCAAACGACTTATTGGAGTGGATTTCGTCATAACGGCGTCACCGCCCAAAGCCATCCAGCCCATTCGTCAGGACTGTCAGGTGACGCATGACCCCACTTGCCACACTCATGCACCATCTCATGGAAGATCATGATCGACATGCCGATAATGCTCGCAGATTGACTACCCGTGAACTTATAGGCGCACAATCCGACACAGCCTGAGCTTGGCCAAGCGAACCCTTCCGCAATCCAACATACCGGATTCGCACATGAGAGACACTTAACGGTGACCGAATCCAATTTTCCCTTTAGGCAGGCGGCCATACCCGCCGTCAGGTTGCCGGGGAGGCTGACGGCACCATCTTCATATGCCTGCAACTTGCTCTTCGCCTCATCTACCTCGGCATTGATTCCGGCTTTGTCTGCCGGAAGCAGCGCATCCGGAGCATCACAACTCGAATCAAATGAAAGCAAGCCAAGAGAATCGACTCGCATGGCCGGAGCGTTCTCGATGAATAGATAAACAGGCGCAAGCGATTGACCATGGAGGCGTTTCTTTATTCGCTGCGTCTTACCAAGACTATATTGTCTACGAAACGCTTCATCCCCTATTGGATCCCGGCTCATCCACCTTCCCAAAGTAGGGCTGTAAGATCTGTGGCCAAGATTTGACAATCGTGGCAAGGGGGTATGCGTTTTCGGGGTCGCATAAGATCTTACACGGGGCGGAGCAAGCGAGGTTGTCAGTGAGTAGCCCATGGTGAACGCTTCAGTTTATTTGTCGTATGTCGAGACTTGAGCCCGCTCGGCGTCTCTCGACAGGTCTAATTCGGGAATGGCATACGGTTGTCACAATTCCGACGACAACAGTTATTCCCTGAGATCGCTTTCTTGAAGTTGCCGACCACTTGAGGCCGAATGGTCGATGCCAACCAGGCGATCCGTCTTGTCGAAGTAGAGGTAGACGGCGTCTCC
>JBAXWO010000196.1:0-5473 GCA_037128375.1 bacterium | reverse complement strand
ATCTTGAACTGCTCACCTACAGTGCGCTGCTCGATATTCATCCGTTTGGAGAGGGATTCAGGCTGAGCGGTGGCGCGATGCTGAACAAGAACAGGATCAAGTTGAGCGCCGATGTCAATAAGACCGTGGAACTCGATGGGCAGGAGTACTGGTTGTCGGACCTTCAGGGCGAAGTGACGTTTAATGAGATGGCGCCTTACGCCGGAATTGGCTATGGCAACGCCGTGGGCGCCGATGGACGGTGGCATTTTTCCTGCGATTTCGGCGTGATGTTCCAGGGGTCGCCCAAGGTGGACGCCAGTGCGACGGCCTCGGATCCGGAGATGCAACCGGTGGTGGATGAAGCGTTGGCGAAGGAAGAAGCCAAAGCTCAGGATGATGCCGAACCGTACAAGTATTACCCGGTCATTTCCATCGGGCTCTCATACCGGTTCTAGTCCGCAGGCTGTTCCTGCGGGACGGGATCGGTCTTCGTCAGGCGGTTGCGATGCCACGCCTTGGCGCTCAGGCCCAGCAAGGCGAGCGTGAGGATCAACAGGACGGCCTTGCGTTCGTTCCCCGTCAGCCCGAAGGTTGAGGTGAACAGGGCGCGGAACCCTTCTTTCCATCGTTCCATCATGTGGCGACGACGTTGACCAGTTTGCCGGGCACGACGACTACCTTGCGGACCGTCAGGCCTTTGAGCATGGTTTTGACCGATTCCAGGGCGAGGACGTACGCCTCGACCTCCGTGGGTGAAAGACGGGTCGGGATGGTCTCGCGGCTTCGGATCTTTCCGCAGAGTTGGATTGCGATCTCGATTTCGTCGCGGGCGAGGGCGCTACGATTCACTTCGGGCCAGGGTGCGGCAAGGATGCCGGGTGGGTGCCCCAGTTCCATCCACAACTCCTCAGCAATGTGTGGGGCGAAGGGGGAGATGAGGATGACCAGCGACTCCATGGTTTCGCGATAAACGGCCTTGCTCTGATCGCTGCTATGCCCCGTCAGTTTCAGCGCGTCCACGCTGTTCACCAGTTCCATGATCTGGGCAACAGCCGTGTTGAATTGGAAGGCGCCTTCCAGATCATGAGTTATTTTGGCGACGCTCTCGTGAAGCTTGCGGTAGAGATCCCGTTCGGGTGTCTCCATCTTCGTCAAGTCGGGTTTCAGGCCTTTTGACGCCAGCAGGATCGCGCGCGTTTCGTAAACGCGACGCCAGATCCGGCGCAGAAAGCGGAATGCGCCTTCGACGGCCGCCTCGTTCCATTCGGCATCCTTTTCCGGCGGGCCGATGAACAGCGTGTAGAGGCGGACGGTATCGGCTCCGTATTCGCGAATAAGTTCGTCGGGTGAGACGACATTGCCCTTGGACTTGGACATCTTGTGAAGCTGGCCGTCCTTCTCGCTGCGTTTGCAGATCATGCCCTGGGTGAACAGGGCGCCGAAGGGTTCGCGGAATGAACACGTGCCGGCATCGTGCAGCACCTTCAGGATGAAGCGTGAGTAAAGCAGGTGCAGTACGGCGTGCTCGATGCCGCCGATGTACTGATCCACGGGCAGCCAGTAATCGACATCCTCTTTCTTGTAGGCCTCGGTGGTCAGGCGGGGGTTGACGTACCGCAGGTAGTACCAGCAAGAGCACAGCCACTGGGCCAGAGTGTCCGTTTCCCGGCGGGCGGGCTTGCCGCACTTGGGGCAGACGGTCTGAACGAACTCCTCGTGATAGGAAAGCGGGTTGCCACGTTCGGTTTTGAAGTCCACGTCATCCGGCAGCAGAACCGGCAGTTGCGTTTCGGGTACGGGTACGGCGCCGCAGTCGGGGCAGTGAACGATCGGAATAGGGGCGCCCCAGTATCGCTGGCGGCTGATGAGCCAGTCGCGGATCCGGTAGTGCGTGGTGAACTCGCCGAAGGCATGCTCCTTTGCGTACCGGATCATGTCATGCATGGCTTCGCGATTGCCGCGACCATCGAAGGGGGCGGAGTTGACCATGACGCCATCGTCCACGTAGGCCGCCTGCATGCTGGCAGCGTCGATCGGGGTATCGGGATTCTGGATCACGACCTTGATGGGCAGGTTGTAGGTCTTGGCGAAATCGAAGTCCCGCTGATCGTGGGCCGGGACGGCCATCACGGCGCCGGTGCCGTATTCCATCAGCACGTAGTTGGTGATCCAAAGCGGGGCCCGTTCTCCATTGTAGGGATTACGGACGTGGAAGCCGGTGAAGACGCCTTCCTTTTTTGTGGTGTCGTCGGTGCGCTCCGCTGCCGAGACCATCTTTTGCGTTTCAACGAAGGCCCGGATGGTTGCCGCGTGCGGGTTGTCGGCCAGGAGTTTTCCAACGAGGGGATGTTCGGGCGCGAGCGCCATGAAGGTCACCCCGTAGATCGTGTCCGGCCGGGTGGTGAAGACCGGGCAGGGATCGCCGGTTTCGGCGATGGTGAATTCGATGCGAGCGCCCTCCGAGCGGCCGATCCAGTTGCCTTGCATCGTGCGCACCTTTTCGGGCCACTTGTCGAGCAGGGATAGATCATCCAGCAGCCTGCCTGCATATTCGGTGATTTTGAAGAACCATTGGGTCAGGTCCTTCTTGACCACCTTGCGCCCGCAGCGTTCGCAGGTGCCATCGGCGAGCACCTCCTCGTTGGCGAGGGTCGTGCAGTATTCGCACCAGTTCACAGGGGCGTTCTTCTGGTAGGCGAGGCCGCGCTCGTGAAGCTTGAGGAAGACCCACTGGGTCCATTTGTAGTAGTCGGGATGGCAGGTGGCGATTTCCCGGTCCCAGTCGTAGCCGATGCCCCAGGATTGGAGTTGGCGCTTCATCTGCTTGATGTTGCTGTAGGTCCATTCCTTGGGGTGGACGCCGCGCTGTTTGGCGGCGTTCTCGGCGGGCAGGCCGAAGGCATCCCAGCCCATGGGCGAGAGGACCCGGAAACCGCGGGCCATTTTGTAGCGGGTCACCGCGTCGCCGATAATGTAATTCCGACCGTGACCGACGTGCATGGTGCCGGACGGGTAGGGGAACATGGTGAGGCAGTAGTATTTCTTCTCATGAACGGCGGTGTCGACCTTGAACACGCCGTGGTCAGTCCAATACTTCTGCCACTTGGGCTCAATCGTTTCGAACGGGTATCTTTCTTCCATGATCAATCCTCGCTTACTTCAACGGCGGGGGCTTGGGGAGATTCCTGAGGCACTCTTCGGCCTTGAGAATTTCCGAGTCGGGCAGGATATAGTCCGTCAGTTTGCCGTCCAGAAAGGCCTGGTAGCCGGTCAGGTCCATGATGCCGTGGCCGGACCAGTTCAGGAGGATGACTTTCTCCTTGCCCTCTTCCTTCGCCCGGTTCGCCTCGCGGATGGCCATGGCGATG
Organism: bacterium; assembly: GCA_037128375.1. GTDB lineage: Bacteria > Verrucomicrobiota > Kiritimatiellia > CAIKKV01 > CAITUY01 > CAMBRF01. The sequence goes on along the minus strand of JBAXWO010000196.1, from coordinate 2,123 downwards.
GCATGCGATGTTTCCGGCGCGGGGATGAACCCCTCCGTCTGGGAGAAGAGCATGGCGGCCCGGTAGCACTCCAGTTGCGGAATGGCCACGGCCTCCATGAGTCCCTCGCGCAGGGCGTGACTCACCAGCGGCGCCATGCCGTGATAGCGCAGCCCGCCGGCGTGAATCGGAGCCGGCACGTAGGTGTGGCCGAGACTGTACATGGGCAGGAGCGGAGTCATCATCGCCACGTCGCCCGAATCGTAGGCGAACACGCCGCGGGTCATCTTGGGACAGGCGGCGGGCTCGACGGCGATCACACGCGGGTTCTTTGTGCCGGCGATCTTGTCGGCCAGGAACGGGAAACTGATGCCGGCGAAGTTCGAGCCCCCGCCCGCGCATCCGATGATGACATCGGGATAGGTGTTGATCTTGGCAAACTGTTTCTTGGCTTCGAGGCCGATGATGGTCTGGTGCAGCAGCACATGGTTCAACACGCTGCCGAGGGCGTAACGGGTGTTCTTGGAACTCACGCAGTCCTCGATGGCCTCGCTGATGGCGATGGCCAGGCTGCCGGGGCAATCGGGATCCTGGGCCAGGATCGCCCGCCCGGCGTTGGTCGTCGGGCTGGGGCTGGCGATGCACTCGGCGCCCCAGGTTTGCATCATGATCTTGCGCAGCGGCTTCTGGGTAAAGCTGATCTTCACCATGTAGACCTTGCATTCCAGTCCGAACATCTGGCAGGCCATGGCGAGGGAACTGCCCCATTGCCCGGCGCCGGTTTCGGTGGTCAGCCGTTTGATGCCGAACTGCTTGTTATAGTACGCTTGGGGGACGGCGGTGTTGGGTTTATGGCTGCCGGCCGCCGAAACGCCCTCGTTCTTGTAATAAATCTTGGCGGGCGACTTCAGGGCCTTTTCCAGGCGGGTGGCGCGGCACAGCGGGCTCGGGCGCCACTGCCAGAGGATTTGCAGCACTTCCTCGGGGATGTCGATCCAGCGTTGCGTGCTGACTTCCTGCTCGATCAGGTTCATGGGGAACACCGGCGCGAGTTGCTCGGGGCCGACGGGTTTGCCATCCGGGCTGACGGGGGGCGGCATGGCATGGGGGAAATCGGCGGCGATGTTATACCACTGTCGCGGCATTTCGTCTTCGCTCAGGAACACCTTGATCTGGTCCATGGTTGACTCCTTAGAAACGTGTGTGGTTTGAAACTTAAGAAGCGGACATTATGGCGACGGTGTTACTGTAAACAAGGACAAATTGTAACTGCTCAGGAGTCAGAATTCAGAAGTCGGTAGTCAGAATAAGAGTGCGCAAAGAGAACAACCGTTCGGCACACGGCCGTGGATGGCTGTCTTTTGTGCCCTGGCCGTCACTACCGCTTGGCGGCGGGGCGTTTTTCGCCAATATACCGGTCGCGGTCCCAGAAGCCCGCGAGGTGTGTGCCGTTGGTGCCGGAGTAGACGCCCTGCCCGTGCATTCGCCCCTGACTCCATTCACCGTCGTACCGGTCGCCGCTTGGAAAGGTGTAAGCACCCCGGCCGTCGGCCAATTGGCCGTTGTTCCAGCGGCCGGTCAGGGTGGACCCGTCCGCATAGGCGTAGCTGCCCTGTCCGTGCATTCGGTCGTTCCCCCATTCTCCCGTATACTTGTCGCCGTTGACGAAGGTGTAAACGCCCGATCCCTGCCGACGGTCAGCCTGCCACTCGCCATCGTAGAGGTCGCCGTTGCTGAAGACGAATTGCCCCTTCCCGGTGCGGCGTCCCGCCAGCCACTGGCCCGTGTAGCGTCCGCCATCCGTGAAGAGCGCGGTGCCGGAATACAGGTTTGTTTCGCAGGGCGGTTGCCCCTCGTAGTGTGCACCGTCCCTGAGCGTAAGCTCGACTCTTGTGGGAGCCGGCATGGGAGTGTCGGCTGGCTTACGCGATCTATCAGGCGCTATTTCGGCGGGTTTGGGATCGGCAGGCACACGATGGAACATCCTGGACAGCAGCGACGGGGGCTTGGGTTTGAGCGCGTCGAGGACTGAGGCGGATTGGTGGGCGTTGGCCACGTCAGGAGCTGTTTGGTTGTTGGTGTCGGCCAGCGAGGCGTTGGCGCCATGATCCAGCAGGATGCGGGCGACCCCGCCCGCGTCCACA
>JBAXWO010000195.1:0-5478 GCA_037128375.1 bacterium | reverse complement strand
CCTTGAGCACCTGCTCTGGTCATTTGGGTCGTTGTGTCGGGTGATAAGATAGCGCATAGAGCATCATTCGGCAAATATATGTTTTGTATTGCATTCTTAGGATAAAACTAAGATGATGTGACACATGGAATGGCTCAATTATCATCACCTTCGGTACTTCTGGGTGGTCGCCAAGGAGGGCACTCTGCGGCAGGCTGCGGAGAAGCTGGCCGTTTCGCAGCCGTCCATCAGCGCCCAGATCCGTTTGCTGGAGGAGTCGCTGGGCGCGCAACTTTTTCGTCGGAGTGGCCGGCGCCTCACGCTGACGGACATGGGGCAACTGGCCTTCGGCTACGCAGAGGACATCTTCTCGACAGGATTGGATCTTCTGGATGCCGTCCGGGACAGGCCCGGTTATCGTCCGATGCGATGCCAGGTTGGCGTAACGGCCTCGGTGCCGAAACTCGTTGCCAGCCGGATGCTCCGACCGGCCTTCAGCCTGTCCCAGCCCACGCACATGCTGTGCCGGGAAGGGTCCATCGACGCATTGCTGCTGGAATTGGCGGGATACCGGCTCGATCTTGTCTTGGCGGATGAACCCGCCCCGCGAGGGGTCCACGTGAAGACGTTCAGCCATCTTCTGGGTACGTGCGGTTCCGTCTTCTGCGGCGTGCCCAGGATGGCCGCCAAACTCCGTAGCGGGTTCCCGCAGTCCCTGCAAGACGCGCCTGTTTTGCTGCCGGTCGAGACGACACCCCTGCGAAGGGCTATAGACGGGTGGTTTCGCTCGCTGGGAGTCAGACCGGCCGTCGTGGCAGAATTTGAGGATACGGCGTTCATGATGGTCATGGCAGCGGAGGGGCTCGGCTTTGTCGTCGCGCCGTCGGTCGTCGCGCGTGAGACCTTGCAGCATTATGGACTCCAGTCGTTCGGCCGTACCGAGGCGTGCTCGCATCAGTACTACGCCATCACGGCGGAACGTCGCCTGAAGCATCCCGCTACAATCGCGATCACCGAGCACCCCTGGTCGGCCCTGTTCGGATGAACAGGTGAGGCTCTTGCCCCCCCCTCTGGGGTGTTTGCAAGAGCGAAGTCAGAAGACAGGAGTCAGAATAACACCCGAATATCCGCTGTCTTGACGCACGGCGACCTTCTAGCCATCGATTGCTGTCGAATCCCATCGTGTCGTGTCGATGGCGGCACACACCTACACACTCTTCTCACCCGCCCGGCAGCGGCACCAACTCCTTCTTCCTGCCGCGCATGCGCAAGCAGTGCGTGTATCCGGCATCCTTCGCCAGCTTGAGTGCCTGATCAAAGTACCGCCCGACATCCTGCGGCCCGTGCGCGTCTGATCCGAAGCTGATGGGAATTCCGCGCTCCCGCGCCAAGTTCAAGATCAAGGGCGAAGGATAGATCTCCTGGCAAGGCCGGATCAAGCCGGAGGTGTTCAGCTCAATCCCCATGCCGGCGGCGGCAATGCGGTCCAGGGCCGGCTGCACGATATCCGGGATCTGCGACTCGTGCGGCCAGAATCCGGAATGCTTGGTCGCGTCAAGATGGGCCACGATGTCAAACAAGCCGGTGTCGGCCATCTGCCCCACCAAGTCGAAATACTCGCGCCAGACCGCGGCCACATCCACCGTCTTCCACTTCTCCAGCGACTCCCCGCCGTGGGTGTATACCCACCCCCGGATGACATGCACGGAGCCCAGCACCACATCGAACGGCTGGGCCGGCAGCCATTGCCGGGCGAAGGCCAGGAAGTCGGGGTCCGGCAAGAAATCCGCCTCGATCCCGAACAGCACCGGGATCGCGGCGGATTCCCGACACCGGAACACCGCCTCCTGGTAGGCGGGAAACTCGTTCAGCCGCATACCATCGCACCAAAACCCTTCAGGCGCAGGCGAGTGATCAGTGAAACAGATCTCCGTCAACCCCTTGCGCACCGCCTCCGCCGCATATTCTTCGGGCTCGCCGTGGGCGTGTCGGCAGAACGGCGTGTGCATGTGATAGTCTGGCAGCATGTTGGTTTCTCCCTGTTGATCCGCTCAGGTACCGCATGAACAGCGGATGAGGTTTTCGTGTCTGTCCCCTTTGCGTTGGGCTTTCATCGTTGTCATAATCATTGTCGACAACGATTGCGACAACGATTGCGACAACGATCTGAACCCTTCTCCTCTCCATTGGCCTGCGGCGCGGCGGGACGCCGCTGCCCTACCCCGTTTCGCGCTCTTACCCACACACCCACACACTCTATTATCTCCCAGTCTCCTGGTTCCTCACATCCCCGCCCTCACGAACCGCACGATCACGATGCCCGAGCCGCCGTTGCCGGCAACGGGTTCGCTTTTGCGTCCACCCGCCCCGCCGCCGCCACTATTCTCCATGCCGTTCCTGGAACCGTTGTACCCGCCGCCGCCTTTTGGTTGGGTGGCGTTTCCCGCGTCATCATACGTCCCCCCCACACCGCCGCCAGCAAACCAACCGCTATCGCCCGCTTTTACGCTGCCGAGCCACGAGGTCATGTCAATCCCGTCGCCACCGGTCCCGCCCGCTTTTCCTGTCCCATCGCCGCCCGCCACAGTAAAGCCGCCACCACCACCACCGCCGTAAGCTGGCCCCACATTCGTGTGGCACCCGCCATCCATCCCCTGGCGTCCTAATCCGGGTTTACCAGCCTTCGACGAACCACCGCCACTACCGCCAAGATATCCACTACCACCCCCGCCAAAGGCAGTCAACGAGCCAAAACAGGAGTTGCCTCCATCATGGCCATCGTCACCCTTATTCACTCCGCCGGTCCCGCCAGCGCCCACCATCACCGTGTAATAGCCGGCCGTCACGGGGTACGCATCGCGGAATATCACGCCACCCGCACCGCCACCGCCCGGACCATCATCACCGCTGTTGCCCCCGCCGCCACCGCCGACCACCAGCACATCAACGAAGCCGTCCTTGGCTACCTCCCACGTGCCGTTGTTCGTGAAAACCAGCGCCGTCCACCGGACCCCCTTCGCATCGTCGCACTCCGAAACCGTCCCGCCCGTGATCTTGATCGGCACATTCTTCGCGATCGGCAGCGCTGGAGTCCTGCTGTCCGAGCCTTTGACATTCGCCGCCACCGGCTTGCCGCCAGCCAGCGCCTGCGCCACCGCGCCAGCCAGATCGAGCAGTTTCGCGTCCTCCTCGCCAGGCATGAACCGGGCGCGAAAGGCCACGCGATTGAGAGCAGCGTCGCGTTCGAGCAGGCCGATCTTCGCCCGCTGCTGAAGGGCGGCCGGGAGAAGATCCTTCTTCTTCGCCAGCGCGTTCTTGACAAAGAGGGCCGCCTCGCACAGCTCCGCGCCCTCACGCAGCATTTCGAAACGCTCAGTCGCCACCGGGCCGTCGGAACTCGGGTAGAGGATGGCCAGGGTGCTGCGGTGGTCCGAGGCCCATCCCGAGCCGGAACTGGCCCCCGGGATGTAGTATCCGCCCGCCGGACGCTTAAGCGGGAACAGATCCGCCCCGAAATCGCCCACGCCATCATATCCGCTTCCGTAGTTGGCGCCGTAGTTCTCGACCAGGAGCCGCATGCGATGCATGGGATACTCCTCTCGCTGGAAATTTCGGCAGTCGTTGATGAAGGTGTTGCGCCGCGGTTTATCCAGCATCCACAGCGGTTCACGTGGGCCAGGGGCCACATAAACCGTGTCGGCATGACGCACGGTCATGACAATGTTAGTGTCTGTCCCCCGGAACAGCAGGTCCTGCGCCCCGTTATGCCCGGTAAAACTCCACTCGCCGCCGGGCCAAAGCCTGTTCGCCTCGTCCACCAGTTTCGGCAGAGACAACTGAAACCAGGCATTGTAGCCCAGGGTGGTCTCATCCAGCCAGCCGCGCGCCTTGATCTTCTTGAGCATTTCGTCGAACACCGGCTTCCAGAACCGGTAGTTTTCCTCCGTGCCCAGCGGCGGTTGCTTCAGCCGGGTGAGTTTGCCTGTCGCCGGGTCAAGCACGGTCACGGGCCGCTCCCCGGAATTATCGAAATCCGCGGAAATCCAGCCCGTGCCCACGCGCCCGGGATTGCAATCGCCCCAGCAGTTCAGCCGAAGGGTTCGAGGCTTGCCGATGGTCTTGGCCACCATCTCCAGGTAGCGGTCGAAGTTCGTGAAGTCGTGTTTGAATGAACCGTCGGGTTGCTTGATCCAGCGCACCAGCGACTCCGGGTTGGAGTTCATGCTGCCCGAATAACCGTTCGCGAAGAAGTCACACACCAGATTGACCTGCACTTGCCGCGAGTTCAACTCGGCCAGCAAGGCGAGCGACTTGCCCACCAGTTCGAAGTGTTTGTCGGAGTAGTTCGGCACTTCGTAGTGTTTCGCGGCGACCTCCTCCGCATGGTAGATGAAGTTCTGCACGCGCCACTCCCGCGGATCGGGCAGGATCCAGTCATACACCCGCACCTGAATCGGCACGGTCTGTGGCTGGAATCCCTGCGCCGCGATCGTGATCCGGCCTTCGTACAGGCCCGCCGTCACGTTGGCGGGAACCCGCACCGTGAACCACAACGGCGCCAGGGCCTTACCCTTATTTGCCACGCCATCCGGAATCGCCGCCGGGATCTGATCCAGCAGCCCGTCGAAGCGATCTTGCGACACCCAGGATTTGTCGGGCGTGGCGGGCACGGCATAGCGCACGCGGACAGCGGCGGCGGGAAGCTTGGCGCCGCCGCACGCCAGATCCGACACCTTCACCGTCAACCCCGTGATCGTCTGGTCGGAACCGACCACCAGCCGCCCCGAAAAGACGCTGTTGCGGGCTGCGTGGATCACCACCGGCCGCACAGGCGCGCTGACTTCGCGCAGGTCGTCCCCGGCGGTGACAATATCGCTCACCGCGCAATTCCAGACCTGGAGTCCCCGCAAGCGCAACCCGCTCGTGACTGCGGCATCCGCTGGCGCAACAGTCAGGCGCGCCCGCTTCAACCCGATGGCGGGCCACGCGTAATTTTCGTCATAGCGTTTCCAGGTGGAGTATGGGATCGGTGCGGGATGCGCCTCCACGGCCAGCACGTTCACGCCGGGCCGCAGGAAAGCGGCAGGAATCTCCACTTCGCGTAACTGCCGGAGACTCCCCACGTTAGCGGCGGGGGTCCTATAGGGTAAGACCTTCTCCGGGTATGGCTCGGCCAGTCGCGCAAGCATGTCGGGTTCCTGGCCGGGCAGGTGGCCGCGGGCCACTTCCTTGCCGTTCACATACACCACCACTCCACCCCAATAATCCAGCGAGAGGCGGCAGGCTTTCACACGCGTCGGATCCTTGATCTCGAATCTGCTGCGCGCCAGCACTACGACCGTATCGAAGGGACTGGCCGCTTTCACGGGGATATGCCCTTCTTGGAACCCCGTCAAATTCGGATCAGGAATCGGCTGCGGCCAATAGCCGAGCATCCACGCGCCATCGTCAAACGTCACGCCGGCCCAGTCGTACGGCGGTAACGAGGTCGCCTCCGAT
>JBAXWO010000194.1:0-5479 GCA_037128375.1 bacterium | reverse complement strand
TGGACCGCGGGCTGTTTGACCACATGGTCCTGCAGCGTAACAAGCGGAACGTCAGCGAAGCCTTATTTTCCGGGCACTGCGTGGCGGACGGTTCGGTCAGGGCGTCGGTGCGAAGCGGTAAGGGTCTGGTTAAGGGGTTTGCGGACGTCAAAGTCGGCGAAGCGGCGCGCGGCAGGATCAGCGGTTGCCTCCAGGGGGTGCCGGTTGGCGGGCCTTACGAGGTTACCTTGACGGTTGGCACGGCGACACGCGTTGTCAGGGACGTGCTCGTCGGTGACGTGTGGTTGCTGGGCGGGCAGTCGAACATGCAGGGTAACGGACTATTCCCGAAAAAGCGGCTGCCTGCGGATCCGCAGGTGCGCGCTTTTTACATGGATGACCGGTGGGCTGCGGCACGCGATCCGGTTCACAATCTATGGGACAGCGTGGATGCAGTGCATGCGGCCCTGGGGAAACCCGCCAAACCTGATGCCGATTTCGGCGCGGGGCCCGGACCGTCATTCGGGAATGAAATGCGGCGGCTGACGGGCGTGCCACAGGGGTTGATTGCCTGCGCGCATGGCGGAACCTCCATGACGCAGTGGGACCCGCGACGGCGGGATGAAGGCGGGAACAGCCTGTATGGCGCGCTCGTGCGACGTCTCCGGAAGAATGGCGGCCGGGTGGCGGGCATGATCTGGTACCAGGGCGAGAGCGATGCGACCACGGCGGGCGCACCGCCGTATACGGCGCGCACGAGGAAGCTCATCGCAGCCCTGCGGCGCGACGCCCGCGACAGGGCACTACCTGTGGCGATCGTGCAGATCTCGCGGGTGGTCGGAGCGTGGCCGACGGAACCTGAAGCGGTGTGGAATTCGATCCAGGAGCAGCAGCGCCTGCTCCCTTCCGTGGTGCCAAACCTGACGATGGTTCCCGCCATCGACCTGCCGTTGGATGACTTCATTCATCTCAGCGGCCCGGCTCACACCGTGCTTGGAAAACGGTTGGCCCACGCCATGCAGGTGCTGCGCGGCGGGCGCGGGGGCGGCTTGCCGCCGCTGGAGTTGGAGAGGGTGACGATTGAAACGGAGCGCGGCACGGTTGTGGTGGTGGCGAAGTTCAAGAATGTGGCCGGGCGGCTGACGTCCGGCTCCCGGGCAAGCGGGTTTTCGATCGTCACCGCGAAGGGTGTGTGCCAGCCGTTTGATGTGATGTTGAACGGGGAGCGTGCACGCATTCGTTCCGGCATGTCGCACGCCGACATGGCCGCCGCATCGCTGCATTACGGCCACGGGGTGGATCCCTTCTGCAACATTGTGGATGAGGCCGGGCGTTCGCTGCCGGTGTTCGGTCCTGTCCCGGTCTGCCCGCCACGTGCCCTTACGGCGCCGGTCCAGAAACTGCGTGTGAGCGGGTTTCAGCCGTCGGCAGGCCGGCTTGAGAAACTGACCTGCCCAGCCCGGCTGGACGCACTCGGGATGACGTCCAGAACGTTTACGGATCCATTCTGCAATTTGCATCCGGAGATCGCGGAGCGCGGCAACCGGGATGAAGTCGTCTACTACGCCTGTCGGATTTCCTGTCCGGAAGCGATGCGGCTGGCCCTGATTCTCGGGTATGATGGACCGGTCAAGGTGTGGGTGGACGGGAAACTGCGCCTGCAGGATCCGAACGGGACCAATCCCGCGTTCTCCGAGAAGGGGACCGCACGGTTCCGGGCGTCGGCCGGAGAGCATGAGATTGTCGTGGCGCTGGGGACCCACTCTGGCGCAGCGTGGGGTATCTTCCTCAGGTTCGAGCGGCTCGGGCTGCCTGGGAGGCAACTACGCGAAGGCGTGCCGTCTTGCCGGTTGCCTGAGTTATTGGGCTGAGCGGGCCTCGCGCGGGGAACAAAGGGTTCGCGCGTTATCGTCGAGTCCGGGTATGATGCTCCTAGAAGGAGATATCCCTCTTGCCGTTACTTCTGATGTTCCTCAGGCCGTCGCCTGTTTTTCTTCTGAGCCCGGAATCGCCCATCTGCTCCAGTTCCTTCTCAATGACCGCCTGGCCGAGCTTTCGGGTTTCCTCAGTCGAGTAATCCTCCAGGTACTCCTCCAGGGTCAGCAGGGCATTCGGTGTGCAGAAATCCTTGATGAAGCCCGGGATCGCGAATTCCATGAACTGCTGACCGGTTCTTCCCCGGCGATAGCATGATGTGCAGAAACTGGGCACATAGCCGTTCCGCAGCAGTTCCGCCACGATTTCGTCCATGGGCCGCAAATCCCCGATCTGGAACTGCTCCCGGTTCATCTGCTGTTTTCCGCCGAGGGTATAGCCCGCCAACTCAATACGGGTGCCGGCGTCGATTTGCGAGACGCCGAACCCCATGACCTCGCGGCGGATCTCCGGGGTCTCGCGGGCCGTCAGGATCATGCCGGTATACGGCACGCACAACCTCAGGATCGCCACCAGTTTCTTGAAGTCGGCATCGCCCACCAGGAACCGCGGATCGAGTTCAACGCCATGCGCCGGGCGTAATCTAGGGAAACTGATCGTGTGCGGACCGCACCCGAAGCGATCCATCAGGAAGCGCGAGTGCGCCACCAGCCCCAGGACCTCATAGCGCCAGTCGTAAAGCCCGAACAGGGCGCCGATGCCGACGTCATCGCATCCCGCCTCGTAGGCGCGCGTCAGCCCATGCAGGCGGTACAGGTAGTCACCCTTGTGCGTCTGGCTTGGATGCACCCTGGCGTAAGTCTCCCGGTGGTAGGTTTCCTGAAAGATCTGGTACGTGCCGATGCCGGCTTCCTTGACCGTCTTGTAACCGGCGTGGTCCAGGGGGGCGGCATTGATGTTGACCCGGCGTATTTCGCCCCGGCCGCTTTTCACCGAGTAGACGTGCCGTACCGTTTGCGCCATAAATTCGGGGGTGTAGTCCGGATGTTCGCCGAAAACAAGGATCAGCCGCTTATGCCCGCTGTTTTCCAGCGCCACGACCTGATCCCGCAATTCAGAGTCGTCCAGGGTCTTGCGCACCATCGTCCTGAGGCTCTTGCGAAACGCGCAGTAATGGCAGTCGTTGATACAGTGGTTGCCGACGTAAAGCGGGGCAAAGATCACGATCCGGTTGCCATACACGGTCTTCTTCAATTCCCTGGCGGCCTCCAGGATCTCCTCCACCAGCGGCGGGGACTTTGCGGCCATCAACACCGCGCACTCCCCGACCGTCAGGGGCACTTTCGCAAGGCTCTTGGCGATCACCGCCCGCACTTGCGACGCTTCTTCCCCGGTCGCGCGCAGTACGTCCTCGAAGTTCTCCGGGCCGATGAAGTCCGGATAGTCTATTTTTGTTCCGTTGATCATGATTCCCCGTTTCCTGCGCTGGGTGTTTTCAGCGTGATGGCGAAGGTGGTGCCTTCATCAGGCTGGCTCCTGACGTCGATGGTTCCTTCGTAAAGATCGACGATCCGCTTGAGAATCGAGAGGCCCAATCCGCTTCCGAGCACATGACGTGTTTTCTCGTTCTTGATGCGCACGAATTCCTGAAACAGGAGGGCGGTCTCCTCGGGCGTCATGCCTATTCCGGTGTCGGTTACGGAAATCGCCATGTTGCCGCCCTGAGGCTCGATGGTCACGCCAACGCGGCCGCCGTCCCGGTTGTACTTAACGGCATTCGTCAGGAGGTTATTGAAGACCATGTCCATTTCGCAACGGTCAGCCCGCTCCATGCGCAGGGTGGCCGGCGCTTTCAATTCCAGCGTGATCTTTCTGGCTTCCGCCTCGGCCCTGACTGCCTCGATGGCCTGCATCGCCACCTCGACCAGATCCAGTGGTTCCAGGCTGCGCTTCTTCGCGCCCGATTCGAGTCTGGTCATGTCCAGCAGGTCGGCAATCAGCTTGCGCATCTGGGCCAGGCGTAGCGAGCTGCGATGGATCATCTGATCGTACCGTGCCAGGTCATCACCCAGGGTGTGATCGTGCAGAAGGTTGAGATAGCCCTCGACCGCAGCGATCGGGGCCTTCAGTTCATGGCCGAGTACGCGGATGAATTGGAAGCGCACCTGCCGCTTTTCCTCGGCCAACTGCCGGGCGCGGCGAGCGAGCATGATTCGGGCTGTCGCTTTCCTGACCGTATGTCGCAAGTCAGCTGGCGTGAAAGGCTTGGGAAGGAAGTCGTAGGCGCCGCGCTTGGTCGCCGCAATGGCCGTTTCAATCGACGCGTACGCCGTGATCATCACCGTCAGGGTGTCGGGTGAGAACGCTGACGTCTGGTTCAAGACGTCGAGCCCGCTCATGCCGGGAAGTTTGTAGTCGAGCAAGAGAATATCCGGAGGGCTCTTCTTGATCAGCTTAACGGCTTCTTCCCCGGTTTCCGCGGTGGAGACTTCAAAGACGGCCTCTTCGCCCACGTCGGTCACCTGCACCGAGAAGTTCTCCATCGCGCGCTTGATGCCGGAAAGCATCCCGAGCTCATCATCAACCGCCAATAGTTTCAAGGTTGTCACAGTTGCTCCTCCAACATCCGGCCTGGCCCGCCTGTTGCCCGCAATGATTCTTCATCCCTCCTCGGAAGCTCAACGGTGAACAACGTGCCGGTCGGGCCGGCTGCAGGGTCGTGGTTCGACTCCACCCGTATGCTGCCCCGGTGCATGTTGATAATGCCGTACGAAATCGCCAAGCCAAGCCCGCTCCCGCTCCCGATCTGCTTAGTCGTGAAGAACGGCTCGAATATCTTGCTCCGGTTTTCGGGTGGGATCCCGATTCCGGTGTCGGAAAAGCAAATGGTGACCGTCGAAGCACCGCCTCGGGTCGATATCTTAAGCCGTCCGCCGGACGGCATCGCCGCATAGGCGTTGTTGATCAGATTGACAAAGACCTGCAGGATCTGGTCCGCATCTATTTCCGCAATCGGATCATCGATCAACGAGTCAACTTCGAGCTGGACGTTTGCGGGCGTGACGACCAGCGCGCAGCTGCGCTCGACTACCGTGCGGACATCAACCAGCTCCCGCAACACCTTGTTCTGCCGTGCAAAATGCAGCAACCCCGACACGATCTTTCTGCAGCGGTCGGCCTGTTCCGCGATCATCACCGCGTCTCCGCGCAACGAGGACTTCGCATCCAATCGCTCGAGCAGGAGGTGCGCGTACATCAGGACCACCCCGAGCGGGTTGTTGACTTCATGCGCGATGCCGGCGGCAAGCTGGCCCATGCTGGCAAGGCGTTCGGACTGCATCAGCGCCTCCTGCGTGTCGGCCAGATCGTTGTTGGAATTAGCCAGTTCCTCCACCGTCCGGTTCAGCCGGTCGATCGTGTAGGGGAGACACATCTCGCTTTCCGCCAGGCCGGTATGAATCGCCACCGCGTGCTCGCGGCAGGTGTCGTAGCCGCAGGCCCCGCAGTTGAGTTCATCCTCAGGCTTTTCCTTCCCCATTCGGGTGAGAATCGCGTGCAGGTCCCGGTCCGTCGGCGGTGGCATGCGCTGATCGTTTGGCGCGAAGCGGCGTGTCAGGTCCAGATC
>JBAXWO010000193.1:0-5484 GCA_037128375.1 bacterium | reverse complement strand
ACAAAGGGAAAACCTCTATCAAGCGTCCCCAGATAATCTTAACTTAGCGCCATTCGGGTCTGACCCGAAATTCCGAAATTCCCTTCTAGGTCTGACCCGAAATTCCCCCCCAGATTGTCCTGTCGCTGCTGCGTGAAATGGCCGAACGCCTCAGGGATACGACGGAACGGGTCCTCTGACTCCCGGGACCGTGGCGGATGGGGTTTCACCTTTCCAGGTACTGCTTGCCGTAGATGGCATCCTCGATGCAGGAGATGAGTTTCGCTTCCGCCCAGGGCTTCCCTAGCACGGGAATCCTGAAATCCTCGAGGATCTTCCGATTATCCCCGGCGATCTCGGCGCCGGTGATCATGATGATCGGCACATGACGCAGGGTGTAATCCGACTTGATCCGGACAACAAGATCCGTCCCGTCCATTCCCGGCATGACCGAGTCCGAGATCAAAAGGTCGGGTTTGGAGGCGATCATATTTTCCAGGGCTTGCTCCGGGCTGCCGCAGGTCTCCACCGCGTAACCGTGCAAACGCAGGTGTTGCTCCATCAGCATTTGGATCGACCGGCTGTCGTCAACGACCAGGACGGTGGGGGCGGAGGCAAGGGGTAACCGGATCAGCACCCGGGTGCCCTGGGCCTTGTCCGGCGGCGGGCTCAGGATCTCGATTTCCCCGCCCATGAGCAGGAGGATTTCCTTGCACAGGTTCAGGCCAAGCCCGGTTCCGCTGACGAACTCACCGACCCTGTAGTACCGGTCCGTCAGCCGCGGCAGGTGTTCCGGCGGGATCCCGGGGCCCTCGTCCGTGATGCTCGTCTCCATCCAGGTTCCCCCGCGAATCGGGGCCACGCCGATATCCACACGGCCCCCAGGGGGGGAATACTGGATCGCATTCTGGATCACGCTGAGCATGACGCGCTGCAATTTGAGCGGATCCGCATCCACGAAACCGGGGGCCTCCGGGTCGGTGATGACCAGGGACACCTGCTTCGCCGCCGCCTGCCCGTGGAGTTCAGCGGTCGCCCGGCGAACCCAGGCGGCGAACGGCACTTTCATGTGGCGCAGCACCATCATCCGGGCATCGATCCGGGTCACATCGAGGATGGAGCCCACCGTGCCCTTGAGCCGCTCGCACTCCTGCGCCAGCATGGTCAGGTACGGTTGAAGCTTCTCGGGAAGGGGCCCCAGGATGCCCTTCATGAGGTTGGAGATCGCGCAGGACATGGAGGTCAGCGGCGTCCGGAGTTCGTGTGATACGTTCAGGATGAACTCCGAACGCATGTTCTCGTTCTCCTGCAATCTGGCCGTGGATTTTTGCAGGTCGTCGTTGGCGCTCGTCAGGGCCAGGGTCCGCTCGCGGACCTTCTGCTCCAGTTCCTCCTGCTGCCGTTGGAGCGCCGTGCGGGCCAGGAGGAGTTCGTGGTTGTTCTGAACGGCGCTTTCGTAGGTCGAGAGAAGGAGCCTGACGATTTGCTCGCGTGAGGCGTTGATCCGGAAGCGCTGACCGTCGACGACGACTTCAAGCGGGGCCGTGCCGTTCGATGCATCCTCCGCCGGCGCGGGGGAAAGCAATTCCCGGACCGCCGCCAGAAGCTGTGTCGGGTCCGTGGATTTGATGAGGTATCGCTCGGCCCTGACCTGCAAACCATGGATGACACTGACCGGCGTATCCAGGGCGGTCAGCAGCATCAAGGGGATGGCTTTCAGGGACTTGTCCGATTTGACGGCTTCGCAGAGTTCGTAGCCGCTCATTTCAGGCATCATGACGTCGCTGATGATGAGTTGTGGCGGTGCCGCCCGCGCGGTTGCCAACGCCTCCGCGCCGCTTCTCGCGTGCGTGACCCGGTACCCCTCCTGCTCCAGGGCATGGCGCAGATGAAGCGCCTGGGTGGGGCTGTCCTCCACCAGCAAGATGGTTGTTTTTTCGGCATTCATAACGCCACGTCCACTCCCTTCTCACTGCGCCGCGATTATCGCAATAAACTTCAATGGGAACTATTGATTTTCGCGGCGGTCCGGAACATCTGGATCAGGGAGCCCGCCATGGCCGCGGGGGGGAGCACGTGGGTTGCCGCCCCCAGGCGGATGGCTTCCCCGGGCATGCCATGGACGACCGAACTCGCCTTGTCCTGGGCAAATGTGATGCCCCCGGAATCCCTGATCAACTTCAGTTCGGCAGCCCCGTCCTTGCCCATGCCGCTCATGAGGATGCCGACAGCGGCCTGTCCATACGTCTCCGCCACCGAACGCATGAGGTAGGAGGCCGAGGGGCGGAGGAAGTGCTCCGGCGGCGCGCTGCTGAGCACGATTTTCCCGACTTCCGCGATGCCCATCTGGAGATCGTCTGGCGCCACGTAAGCGCGTCCCTTCCAGATGGGTTCCCGGTTCGTGGCAAGGTAGACCGGCATGGGCGAGGAGTTGTTCAGCCAGTCCACGAAGCCGCGGATGAACCCCTTGGCGATGTGCTGGACAATCAGGACGGGGATCGGGAAGTCGGCGGGTAACTCCGCGAGGAACCGCTGGATGGCCGGCGGCCCCCCGGTGGAGGCGCCGATGGCGATGAGTTGGACCGGCGACCTGTCTGCCGGCAGGACGGGGATCGAGGGTGGGGGAGCGGGTGATCGCTTTGGCCAGCGCCGGATCACCTTCACGCCCGACATCTGCCTGACGGCCGCGATGATTTCCGCCACGGCCTCCGTGTAGGCGGGATGGCCGGGGCCCGGCGGCTTCGGGAGGCACATCAGGGCCCCCGCTTCGAGGGCTTTGAACGACGTGGCCTGTTCCCTCGGTTCCCAGGTGGAACTGACGATGATGATCGGGACCGGCCTTGTCTCCATGATGCGGCGGGTGGCCTCATATCCGTCCATGCCGGACATGTGGATATCCATGGTGATAAGGTCCGGCCTGTCCCTGCCGACAAAATCCAGGGCTGAGGCGCCGTCGGGCACTGCGCCGATCACCTGAATCCCCGGGGCGGCATTCAGGATGTGGGTCAGGTTGGTCCGGACAACCGCCGAGTCATCAACGATGAGGACCCGAATCATATCAACCTCCGAATCACTTCCAGCAGATTGCTCTGCTCGAAACTGCTCTTGACGAGGTAGGCGTTGGCGCCGACCTCGATCCCGCGCTCCCGGTCCGCCCGGGATTCGAGTGAGGTGACCAGCACCACGGGCAATTCGGCGAGTCGCGCGTCGCCCCGTATTTTCGCCGTCAGATCCAGGCCGCTCATCCGCGGCATCTGGATGTCCGACACCACGGCGTCAAACGGCTTTTCCCTGAGTGCCGTCCAGGCCTCAACGCCGTCGATCACGGTGTGAACCTCGAACCCGGCCGAGGCGAGAATGTTCTTGAGCAGCATGCGGGAGGTGATCGAGTCCTCGGCCACGAGGATGGATTTCCGCCGGGTCTCCGCCTCGGGCGCGCGGGGGACGTCGACTGGTTGGCCCACCCTCACGGCGGATTTGAAGAGATCGGCCACATTCAGGACCGGCACGATCTTGCCGTTCCCCAGGACGGTGGCGCCGGCGACGTTGCGTACCCGGGCCAGTTGCCGCCCCAGTCCTTTGAGGAGGATTTCCTGCTCATGGAGCAACCGGTCGACGGAGAAGGCCATCCGCTGCGACCCGGCGGAAAGAACCATTACGGGAAGCGGGAGCCGGTCTCCGGCCTTGTCCCGGGAGGGGGCGAGCCCGAGCGCCGAACCCAATCGCACCAGCGCCAGGGGGGTCCCGTTCACCAGGATGGTTTCCCGGTTTTCCACGCTCCGCACCTCCTCTTTCCTGACCCGCAGCACGCGGTCGATGCTGGAGGTCGGCACGGCAAACAGCTGGCCGGATTCCTCGATGAGCAACCCGTGGAAAGTGGCCAGGGTGAGGGGCAGGCTGATCTGGAACGTTGTGCCAACATCCGGCGTGGTTTCGAACCGGATTCCGCCGCCCAGTTTGTCGACCGCTTCCTGCACGATGGCCATGCCGAGGCCGCGGCCGGATAGATCCGTGACCAGGGCGCTGGTGGAGACGCCGGACTGGAACATCAGCCCCAGGGCCGCCCGGTCATCCAGCGCCGCCGCCTCCGTTCCCGACAACATGCCGCGCTGAACGGCGGCTTTCCGCAGGGCACCCGCGTCGATGCCGGCTCCATCGTCAGAGACGAGGATCTGCACGCGGTTTCCTTCGGCCGGCGAGACCGCCAGGGTGAGGGTGCCGGCGGGCTCCTTATGGCGGGCCGTGCGCACGTCCGGCTTCTCGATTCCATGATCGATCCCGTTGCGCAGCAGATGAATCAGGGGATCCTTCATCAACTCGAGGATCCGTTTGTCGATCTCGACATCGCCCCCCGTCAAAACCAGGTTTACCTCCTTGTTCTGCGCACGGGAAATGTCGCGGGCCATTTTCGGGAAGGTCTGGAGCAGGGTCGAAAAGGGCAGCATGAGCACGGTCTTGGTGCTTTCCAGCAACTGATCGACCAGCATACCGGTGGCCCGTCGATCGGCGCGGAGTACCGCCAGCAGGGCGCGGAGCCGGGCCTCCAACTCCTGCACATGGGTCAGGCTGCCGTTGATCCCGGCGCCCGGAAGCCGGTGCGCGACCCGCTTCTCCGGGCCCGCCTTCTCCCACTCGGCTTTCCACATGTCAACCGCGGCCAGGACGTCGGCCAGTTCCGCGATGCGTTGTTCCGCGGTAAGTTTGATGGAGATCATTTCCTCCGTCTGCAACAGGATGGCATCAAGCTTGGCGGTGGCGATCCTGATGGTGTCCGGCGTTGCCGGCCTGACCGGCGGCGGCGTTTCAGTGGCGGACCTGCCGTCGACGTCCGGGGGGAGGTGGCGTGGAGTGGGGGCAGGCGCTCCCTGTGCTGAGGTGCGTCGTTCGGGCGCCGCCAGGGAATCCAGTTGCATGATCAGCGGTCCAATGTCCGGGTCCGGAGTTCCAGCGGGGGCGGCAAGCATCTGGCTCATGGTATCCACGGCGCGTTGAAGAAGGTCGAAGTCCTTGGGGTCGGGGACGAGTCCCTCCTTCTTCATCACGGAAAAGACACTCTCCATGGCCTGGCAGATCGCGCCGATACCGGGCAGGTTTACGGACCGTGCCGCGCCTTTCAGGCTGTGGGCGGCCCGGTATATCGACTCCACGGCGGCCTGACGTTGAACGGGGTCCTTTTGTTTTTCGGTTTCGATCAGGCCTGACGCGAGGGTCTGGAGGTGCTCACCGGCCTCGGTCGCAAAGGCCTTGCGCAGTTCCTCAAGGAAGTCCTGTTCCGAATGGCTCATGGCTTACACCTGGTAACGCCCCACCGACTCCGTGAATTTGTGCCCGATTTCCTTCAGGGTTTGGGCCGCGATCTCCAGTTGTTTCATGCTCGTCACGTTCTGCTGGCTGGCCTCCTTGATGTTCTCCATGGCCGTGGCCACCTGGTCCATGCCCGTGAGTTGCTCCTGCGTCGAGGCGGCGATCTGCCCTGCGGACTGGGCTGACTCGGTGAAGCTGGCG
>JBAXWO010000192.1:0-5498 GCA_037128375.1 bacterium | reverse complement strand
GTGCTTGATCGGGTCGCCGGAGTCGAGCGGATCGGTCGAACCCGGGCTGGCGGTGGTATCCACCAGTTCGGCGCGGTCCGGCAGATTGTCGTTGTCGGTATCGAACCCTTCATTGGATTCGAAGGTGAACGCGTAGTCGGGGGCGTAGTCAGGCCCAATGGGGGGCGGGAGGCTTTTGCGCACGACACCATCCCAGTACCACCATTGGAGAATCCCGAAGTAGAACCCCGTATAGTAGTACAGGTCGGACCAGCTTTCGGGATAACTCCAGTCACTCAGCCAGTAAGGCGAAGGGTCGGTGTGATAGTAGGGCGGTGCCGGCGTCTGGGGCTGTATGGACTCATAGATATTCGGCAGGCCGTCCTGATCCCAGTCCAGCTCAGGCCACCCGTCCTGCGGCGGCCTGGCGAGAATATTCGGAAACGGCATCATCAGGTATAACGGTGGGCCCAACGGCCGTATTCCCGTGACCTTTTCGTGCACCTGATCGGTGATTCCGCTGATCGGGTCGAGCATGTGGTAGGTTTCCCAGTAGTCGTCCATGCCGTCCAAGTCCGTGTCCTTGCTGCACGGATCGGTGGAGGAGAAGAACTTGCCTCGCGGCGTTTCCGCCGCTGTCATGAACTGGAACGGCTTTCTCAGGTCCTTGTTGTACCAGAAATTGGGGTCCCAGTACTTCGGACGGCGGCCACCCAATCCGTTCATGGCCGATCCGTTGGGCTGGGCGGAAGTGGCGGAAAGCCGGTCGTCAAAGAAGTCGAACGGCTCGTATCCCCAGGACCCCTGGCCGAACATCCAGGCAATGCCGCCGTTGTTCCCCCAGTACTGCCAATGGTACACACTGCCGATCATGTACTCCTGATAGTTCAGTAGGCCGTCAGCGTCAGCGTCGCCGGTCATATCATTTTTTGTTCCGTCCATACCGCTTACCATAACCGCATCCGCTGGCGAGCCGCTCACAGCGTTGCTCACCTCGCCAGCGTAGGACGCTTCCCAGTAGTCGGGGAGGTGGTCATTGTCCGTATCGCAAGAGGTCGGCGTCAGCCCGCCGCCCGGCGCGTAGGAACCGAGAACTCCCGCCGCGCTGTCGTCATTGGGATCCATGATCAGGACCGGCACGCCGAGCCCACCAGTGTAGTTGAAGGCGAACTGTTCGCCACCGTCACTAATCTGATCGTCATCGGTGTCCGGACAAACGGGACTCGTGGGTCGGGTTTTATTCTGCCAGCCAGCGACAAACCGGACGCGGCCGGCAATGCCCTCCAGTTCCCCAGGCGTGAGATCGCCGGGTACGGTGAGATCGCCGTTCGTGGTAAGCGCCCACGTCACTTCGGCGCGGAGCGTATCGAGACACATGAACTCCTGCCACTGGAGCAGGCCGTCCATGTCCAAGTCCGGCGCACCGGCGTCCCGCGGGTCTATGGGATTGAGGCCGGTATAGAGTTCCCATCCATCCCATATACCGTCGCGGTCCGTATCGCGAAGTCTCGGATTCGTGGATCGGTCTTTCGGATCGAAGGGGACGACCGCCGCGCGTTTCCGGCCGCCCAGGACTTCCAGACGGTTACAGTATGACGCTGTCTGGCCGCCCAGGGGGCCGGGATTCAACGGTATGACGGTCGGATCCAGCCAGCCGGTACCCGGATTGAAGTTCTTGTAGGAGTACCCGGGTATCGGGGGCCACGGATCGTTGTTGGGATAGGGCCAGTCGTAATTGAGTACCTCAAAGTGCGTCAGCCGGTTGTAGTTCGTGACGCCAGCCGGACTAATAGAGGCGACCACACTCAGGGCCGCATAAGCCTCCAAGTCCGGGTTGGCCAAGCCATCATTGACCACGCCGCCGGCCGACACGCGCTTCCATGGATCGTAGCCGAACTGAACTTCCCAGCCATCCGGCAGTCCGTCGCCATCCACATCCCACATGAAGGGATGAGTACAGCGCGGGCTCGCGGCCGAGCCGCCAATGATCATGTTGGTGACGCTCCCGTCACGGAAACTCAACCGGTTGCTGCTCCAGGCATTGCACTCGTCCTCATCCGACCACCAGTTCCCGACACCGCCCTTTTGCAGGTAAACCAGATCGTAATCCGGCCAGCCAAGGCCGGGCGGCGGATCGTGCATCTCACCCGGATTGAAGGGACGACCGGCCGAGTAGATGGACGAATTGAAGGTGCCGAAGAAATCAAACGTTCCGTCGCTGACCCCTGTCCATACCGAAACCACGTCGTCGTCCAGGCACACGAACACGATGTCGTTGAATCCATCCTGATTCACGTCGCCGATCACCGACCAGACCGGACGCCGTTGCAGGTCCGCGACGGCTCGCGGAAGGATCGTGCCATCCGGCACTCCCAGGTAGATGCGGCCGGTCATATTCGAATAGGCGGACGCCACAACGTCGTCGGGCTGATGAGCAACGTAGCGATTCTGCTCGGGAATGTAGTCATAGTCGAGTGCCCCTGACGAGAGATGCACGGGATAGCTCTTCTCGCCGGTGCTGGCGGTGCTTTTGTTCGTGAACGTACCATTGCCGTAGCCCCTGTACGAGCTCACCGTCCCATTGTCGCTGATCGAAACCGCGAAGTCGTTGGTGTAGTCCTTGTTGAAATCGACCAGCACGAGGGAGGTCGGCCGTGCCCCCACCGGAATGCCCGTGCTGACGGTGAACGTCCCGGTGTTGGTGTTGCAGGCGACGGGAACGACATTTGTAAGACCGTCCGCCACCAGCAGGTCCTGATAGAAGGCAGGACCGTTCGTCATGTGGTCGAAGATCCGACCGACCGCCACGCACGACGGCGCGCCGCCCACGGAGAAGTTCGTCCAGGTTCCAAACTGGCCTGTCCCGCAGTTCGTCAGGATGGTGACCGTGCCATCGCCGGAATTGGCCACCGCGATATCCTGCGCCAGGTCGCCGTTGAGCAAGCCCACCGCCACAAACGACGGCGCCAAGCCGACCGGATACTCGATCACGGAGAACGGAGCTTCGTTGGTTGGCGTCCGGAGCAGCACGCTGACCGAGTTTCCGAGTTGATTGGCCACCGCAATATCGTTCGTCCCGCCTGCATCGAACATGCCCAGAACCATGGCGACCGGCCCGTTGCTGGCGCCGACACTGACGGGGGCACCGGTGGGGGCGAAATTCCCATCTCCGAGGTTCTCAAAGAAACTGATCTGGCTGTAGTTGTAGCTGAGAATCGCCATGTCGTTCGTGAGGGGAAGCGCGTCGCCATGGAACCAGGGCGCCAGCAAGGCGGCTGTGGGCCTGTCAGGGAGGGCGCGGTACCGGAAGGGAACCCGGCGCCTGAGCGGGTCGCCGGTGTCGACTCCCCCGTAGAGAGCCTGCCAGACGTCCCACGAGTATTCGAACCCGTCGTCGAAACCGTCCCCCGCTTTCCCGTTGAATCCGGCCAACTCGGAATCCGTCGAGTCCGAGGAACTCTGGTCGAACGAGTCTCCGGTGGGTGTCGGGAAAAGAGGGTCGGCCTCGTTGCGGTAGCGGGCAACATAATTCGTCTTGGAAAGCATCACGACATTCGTCACCAAGCCCACCACGACATTGGACGGAACGGAAACGACCTGGGGCTTGATGCCATACGCCGACATGTCAACCGAAGGGACCCAGATTCCGGGGGCCACGCCATCCGGTCCGATATACTCCTCGCCGGTGTTCAGGCCGACCGTCGTCCGATAGCCCGTGGCCGTGTTCCAGTGGAAATCACCATCGGGGTTGGCATCCGGCCCGTTGATCCCGCGCGCATCGACCGGAGCCAGGATATTGGCTTGCGAACCCGGAAGCCCGTTGGTACCGCCGGGCGTCAGGATATTGTAATACTCATAGCCGTCATCCAGACCATCACCGTCGCTGTCGGCGTTAATCGGGTTGCATTCCGCATAGCCGGTCCGGTTCGTATTCAGAACGTGGGAAATCTCGTATTCCTGCAGGTTGTTCAGTCCATCGTTATCAGGGTCTCCGTACGCGCCGCTCATGCCCTCCGCGCTAAGTGGATTGAGCCCGAACTTCACTTCCCAGTCATCAGGCAACCCGTCCCCATCCTGATCAAGCGCCGTAAGCCCGAAGTTCGCCTTGATCAGGCGGGTACCATTCATCACCACGACATTGGTGGGGCTGAACCCGCTGATATCGCCACCCCAAGCCAGGAATTTTTCTGAGCCAAGCGGCAACGCGTTGAGCGCAACGGTCGTGCCAGCGGGATACCACCAGCCTTCTGTGCCCTTGGGAGTTCCGCCGGGGCTTCGCGTGATGGTCCCATTGCCTGCGACCTCAACCCGCAACAGATACTCAGTCCTCCAATTCCACTTTACTTTGCTGGCCGCCGTTACGTTGAAGGTCGGGGTCGGCTGCCCGACCCCGCTGGGCGCGCTGCCGCTACCCGTGAACGTCTCCACAATGGCGCGTTCGTCGGTGGACACGTCCCACGGAGACGTCACTCTTGCCTGAATAGAGGCGTTGTACGGAACATTCGTAGTGCCGTTAGGCGGCTGTGGATTACCGACGGAGCCGCTCAGGTTGGTGGAAACAATTTCCAGCGATTCGGATAGCGACTGTATCCGCCATAGCCAGGTCAGCGTGGAGTTGGTGGTAATCTGGAAACTCACGTTAGGCGTCCCACCGGCGGCGGGTACACTACCGGTTCCCACATAGCCGGTACAGATGGCCGTGTTGCCTCCGCCGAGATCAAAAGGTGTCGTGACCGACGCCGAAATGTTCGCCGCACTTGCCCAAGTGGATACCCCGATCGCAGGCGACATCGGCGATCCCCAGTTATTGGTGGAAATGACCGACAGCGTCAGGGGTGTTGTTTTGAAATGAGCCAACAGGTAGATGTTCGTATTCGGTCCGCCGACAGGTGAACTGCACTGCACTTTCACCGCCGCACTGTTGGAGTTCGGATTGAATAGTATGATCCCATCCTGAGCTTCCCAGTAGTCGAAAACATACCCCGTCGCAGGCGCGGCCGTTACGGTCGTACCCCCGGCGGCAACCGCTATATCATACCCGGTCATGTCCGGTGGAATATTGGTTGGATAGGTAATGGTCCCGTTCGGATCCCGATCCAACCACAATCGGAAGGGCACGAGGGCAGCATGACCCGTGACCGGCAGCGCCACCGCCGCCGCGCACAGAATGCCCATGATCCCCGCCAAACTCCAACGACGTGCATCTCTTGTCTTCATAAACGATTGCCCTCTCTCTTTACGCCGCGCCTAACCCGCATACGTTCACAGACGACCTGAAAATCGCTCTTCCAATGTCTGGTCTTTTCTCACGACGTCTGCCCTTCGATCAGCTCAGGAACAGACACACTAAAGAATATCACTTGGCTTTCTTCTTCTCCGCTGCTTCCTTCGCCAGGGCCGCCTCGATGGCGTCGGCCATGGATGCGCAGCGCCAAGCGAACTGGCGGCGCGCTTCGACGCCGAGACGGCGGTAGGAGACGACCAAGAGGAGCGTCTCGTGCACGGCTGCGAGGACCTGG
>JBAXWO010000191.1:0-5532 GCA_037128375.1 bacterium | reverse complement strand
GTTGTCCTCCTTGATCGTGATCTCGGCGTGCTTGCGGGAGACCAGCATATCCAGGATCACCAGTGACGAAGAGGGGTCAGACCCGATACTGAACGACGGCGGATTCAGAGGCTTCTTTTGTCCGCGCCCCTTGCCGGTTAACACGGCTAGTTCCGACACCCCTCGCCCTCCATCCGCCTTATCGGCTTCCGCGCACAGGGTACAGGCTCCGATTCCAATCTTGTCACCCAGGGCGAGTTTTCGCTTCTCAATCTTTTTGCCCTGAAAAAAAGTTCCATTCGTGCTTTCCAGATCCTTCAGCCAGACCGCACGCCCTTTCAGAAAAAGACAGGCATGCCGGGAACTGGAAACCGTATCCTCCTTCGGCACCGGCCAGGTACAGGTATGGCTGCGCCCGATGGTCAGTTCACCGGCGATGTCGCCAGACTTGATCTCGTGGACGATTCTCCCGTTATGTTCCAGTCGAATAAGCATGATGGTCAGGGCTCCACTTTCCATTTACGAACGGTGTAGTACCGCTGGTCTTCCATGTTGGAGAAAATACCCTTGGTAAATTCAGCTATCTTCCCGGCCTTCTTCGGGCTGCCCTGCATCACGGCGGCATCGAAGGATAGTTGCTGACTGTTGAACCACAGGGCTTCCCGCTCCCGCAGACGGGCCAGAAGGGGGACGGCCTCGGACTCGACCTGTTTGTTGTCATCCCGCGCGGCTTTGGTCAACAGCCCTGCCAACCGGGACTCGGTCTCGCTCCACGTCGCCGGGGCCATGCGGTCAAGTTCCTGCCGGACCTGCCGCAGCACCTCCGCATCATCGACCTTGGGTGTCTCGGCCACGGGCTCCCAGTAGGCGCGCTCGAAATCCGTGGAAGCCCTGATGAACTTGGCCGACAGGATCCGCTCTGCCCGGGCACGCTCGACCGCCGGCGCCTCGGCCCGGACCACAATGAGACGGATCCCGTACCGGAGCAGCGTGGCAACGCCAAACCAGGATCCGTCGCTTCCTTCCCGCTGATAAGTCACTCGCACGGTGGGCAGGCCATTCTCGCGGCCAATGAAGATCAGCGACGGCGAGGGCTTGTCAAAATTCCACCGACCGCCCGAGGCCGCCGCCTGCTGCATCCAATCGGCCACAACCGCCTCGCGATCCATGCCGGCATACTTCTTGTCCACTTCCTCCATGAGGATAACGGCCATTGGCACGTCCAGGTCCCGCCCGATCCGGCACCCGGCGATCACGCCGCCGGCCACGGTCTTTTTGGAGGCTCCCGGGCCCCCGGGGAAACAGATGTCATACCCCCCCTCTTTAAGAGACCCGGAAGGGGCCGAAGCAAACGCGTCGAGGTACGCCCCTTTCTCGTTCTTGGGCCATGCGAACTCCTTTTCCGGCGGCGGAGTGCGCGGCCAAACCAGAAAGGCCAGGATCAACACCGGAATCGCCACCGCCACGATCAGGGTAAGACGACGCTGGTTTCTTTTCTGCTCGGCCACCTTGAGATATTCGATTTCCTCCGGAGCGGCCGCACGGGTCTGCATGGCACGGGTTTCGCCCGAGGCGCCAACCTCTGTCGTCCAATCCGCACGGGACAACGGCTCCTCCTCATGCGCACCGCTGGACGGCAAGGCGCGGGTCTTATCGTCCCGGGCTGCGGAAACGGCGACGGGGATTCCCTTACCCGTGGCCGCCTCATGGATCGCGGGTGAGGGAGCTGGTGGCGGCGGGCGTGTGGCGGCAACCGTGCCCCGGGTGACCGTAGCGGCTGCCTGTGTAGCCGGCGCCGCGACGGCCGAATCCCTGCTGAACAACAACACCGTCTCCCGGCCCAGCGCAATGCGTTGCCCGGACACCAGGGTGACGGGGCTGGTCAGGCTTGCCTCATTGACACGAGTACCGAACCGGCTCAGGTTCTCCAGCACCGCCTCGTCGCCGGAAACCGTGATCTTCGCATGGGTTCCTGAAATATCGGGAGAGCCGAGCCGCACGGCTGCGGAATGAGATCTGCCCAAGAGGTTTTCCCCGGGTTTCAACACAAAGACCGCGCCTGCGGGCGCGCCCTGCTCCAACGTTAATCTCAGCATACCCTTAGCCTCCCCCGCCCTTCATATACGTCATGATCCCCGAGTCCTTGGCCCGAATGAGAATCGGGGTCACAATGATAATGAACACGGCGGGCAAAATAAACAAGGCGGTCGGTATCATCATCAGCGACGGAGCCCGGGCGGCCTGCCGTTCGGCCCGGTGGTGCCGGGCACGGCGGATCTCCTCCGCCTGGATCTTCAGCGTGCTGGCAATGCTCGCGCCCATCTCGCTGCTCTGGATCACCGAGGTGACTAGCGACCGGAACTCGTCGAGTTGGATCCGGTCGGACATCGCCTTGAGCGCCTCAACCCGGGACTTGCCCAGCTCCACGTGGCGCAACGTCACCCCGAACTCGTCCCGCAACGGCCCGTGCGGTCCGTCATTCACCAGATTTCGCACCGCCGCCCCGAAGTCCTGCCCGGCCTCCATCGCCACGGTAATCAGGTCGATGGCATAGGGCATGGCCTTGGACATCAAATTCTTCCGCTGCAGGGCGCAGCGGTTCACCCAGGCGACAGGGTAGTACCACGCGGTCAGGCCCATGATAAGCCCGCCCAGCAGCGCGTACGCCCAATTCATGCTGAGCACAAAGATCAGCAGGCAGGAGACCGCCCCGACCACGGCACCCCCAAAAGCCTGCAGCCCGCGGATTTCCGAAACCTCGACCGGCAGGGCGCCGGAAATGATATCGTTCCGCAACTGGAGCGCCTGGCCGGGAAACGTGTGGTCGCTCCACGGCCCCGTCAGGCGGCCCAACGTGCCGACCTCGGAATGAAACACACGAAAGACCAGCGGCTTCGAACCCGGCAGGGTCTTATCCTCCCCCCGAATCACCGCATTCACGCCGATGACCAGAAACAGGATCGCGAGAAACACCAGCATCTGAATGACGGCCACGTCCATAGCTCCCCCCTTTACACGTCAATCGTGACGATTTTGTTGATGATAAGAAAGCCGACGGTTTCCAGGAATACCACCGCGGCAATCGCGCACCAACCAATCGTCGTCTGCACCAGCGGCATCATCAGTTCCTTGTCGAGCACGAACAGGATGACAAAGGAAACCGCGGGCGCGGCCGCCATGGCAATGGCCTCGAACCGCCCCTGGGCCGTCATGGTTCGCAGCCGTTCCTGGAAATCGGTCCGCTGCCGGATCGTGTCGGTGATGCGGTCCAACACCTCCGCCAAACTTCCGCCGGATTGCATGGTCAACTTGATCGCGGTCACCAAAAGGCTCAAATCCTCACTCGGCATGCGCTCCACCAACCGGGTCAGGCTCTCGGGAAGATCCATGCCCAGGCGATACTCGTGCAGCACCAGGGTCAACTCCTCCGTCATGGGACCGCCCAAATCGCGGGACACCACCTCGAGGCTCTGGGGCAAGGCCGAGCCGGCCCGCAGACCGTTCGCCAGACCCAGCGTCAGGTCGGTCAACTTGATTTCAAACAGGCGGCGGCGCCGGGCAATGCGGCGCCGGATCCACCAGCGGGGGAGCTGGTAACAGAACACGGCTGTCCCCAGGCTCACCCCCAGCAGAATGTACGGGTTGAGCACGTTGAAGGCGATCAGGATGGCGGCGATGACCCCGGCACCCAGGAAGGCCGCCGACCAACAAGATTGGAGCAACCGTTCGGGCGTGGTGAACCGGTAGATCGGTCCCAACTGCTTCCCGTCGTTCTGGACGTAACGCCCCACGGTCCGTTCCAGCCCGATTTGGGCCAGGATGGGCGTGACCACCCAGACGATCCACGTAACGGAACTGAACACCAGGACCAGCGCCAGAATATCCAACAGCATACGGCACCTCTTCCGGCCATCAGGCCTTCGGCACAAAAACACCCATATTCAGGCGCAAATCGCCCTTCTGCTTGAGTTCCTCCACGAACTGC
Organism: bacterium; assembly: GCA_037128375.1. Classification (GTDB taxonomy): domain Bacteria; phylum Verrucomicrobiota; class Kiritimatiellia; order CAIKKV01; family CAITUY01; genus CAMBRF01. The sequence continues at coordinate 1,568 of JBAXWO010000191.1, read as the reverse complement.
GGGATGTTGCCGGTGGCCACCATGTGCCCCACAACCTTACCCTCAGGAGAGAACCCCTTCTGCTCAAATAGAAAAATATCCTGCAATAGGATCGTCGCCCCCTCGCGCCCGGTAACCTCCGAGATCGCGACAATCTTGCGGCTGCCGTCCACCAGCCGGTTCTGCTGGACGATGATATTGACCGCCGACGCAATCTGTTCCCGGATCGCCGACGACGGCAGTTCAAATCCCGCCATCATGACCATGTTCTCCAACCGGGCGAGCGCGTCCCGGGGGTTGTTGGCATGAACCGTCGTCAGGGAACCGTCATGCCCCGTGTTCATCGCCTGCAACATGTCCAGCGCCTCGGGACCACGACACTCGCCGACGACAATCCGATCCGGCCTCATTCGCAGGGCATTGATCACCAGGTCACGGATCGCCACACGGCCACGCCCCTCGATATTGGCCGGACGCGCCTCCATCCGGACCAGATTCCGATGGCTCAACTTCAATTCGGCTGAATCCTCGATCGTCACGAGCCGCTCACTGCGGGGAATAAACTGCGACAGAACATTCAACAGCGTCGTTTTGCCCGAACCCGTCCCGCCCGAAACCAGGATGTTCTGACGCGCCCGCACCGCCTCCTCCAAAAACACGGCTATTTCAGCCGTCATACTCCCAAACGCGATCAGGTCCTCGGTCGTCAACTTTCGCTTCGCGAATTTCCGAACCGTGACGGAAGAGCCGTCCAGGGCCAGCGGCGGAATCACGGCATTCACCCGTGAGCCGTCGGGCAGGCGGGCATCCACCATTGGACTGGCCTCGTCCACATGCCGACCCAGCGGCTCGACGATGCGCTGTATGATGGTCAGGAGATGGCGGTTGTCGAAAAACTTGGCCCCCGTCTCATACAGCCGCCCCTTCCGCTCGATAAATATCCGCTCGGGTCCGTTGACCATCACCTCATCCACCGTCGGGTCACGCAACATAGGGGTAATGGGGCCATACCCGATCAGTTCGTCGAGCAGTGCCTGCCGGAGCACGTCCTGCACGATGTCGCGCGGAAGCTCGTGGCGCACCTCTCGCAGAACCTGATCCAGGGCCATCTCCAATTTCGCCCGGAGTTCCTCGTCCTCAACCTGCTTAGTGGCGATCTCAGGCAGGTTGAGCTTGAAAAGCACCTGCTCATGGATCCGCTTCTTCATGCCCATCATCTCGGGCGTGTAGAGCATGGCCATGCTCAGAAACGCAGGATCCATGGCGATGTCACCCGACTCGGCCTTCACAACGGGCTTGGCTGCTGCCGCCCCCGGTGTTCCGTCGTTGAACACCAGGGTGTACTCCCCCATCGTCAGCCGGTCGCCGGACTTCAGGACCGCCGCCCCGGCCAGCTTCGCCCCATTCAATTGGGTCCCGAAAGTGCTGCCCCGGTCGGTCGCGACAAACGCGCCCCCCTTGAAGGCCAGCACCAGGTGCGAGCGCGAAACCTTGGTATCGGCCAGGACAACGGTATTCTCCTGGGCGCGCCCCACGGTCGTTTCAACGGCCGGGTCGAGCGGAATAGTCTTCGGCTCTCCCCCGGCCCC
>JBAXWO010000190.1:0-5544 GCA_037128375.1 bacterium | reverse complement strand
CGTTGGGCACGCTCAGTCGTCGGGCCAGCGAGGGCATGGCCATGCTGCGCAAGCGCCTTGCCAAACTCGGCATGGCGACCAGTGCCACGGCACTGGTCAGTCTGCTCGCCTCCGAAGCCTCGGCAGCGGTACCGGAAACACTCCTTCCTTCCATCTTGGCGACCGTGAAAGGAGCCGCGGCAACTGGCGCCGCAGCCACGGGCGCTGCCACAACAGCAACAATGCTGGCGGAAGGAGCGATGAAGATGATGTTCTATGCAAAAGCGAAGATGGTCGCGGCTGTAGGCGCCGTGGTGGCGGCACTGGGACTGACCGTGATTGCGGCAACTGCCACCCGCCCGCTCGGCTTGGCTGGGTTCCAGGCGCCGGGATACATTCAGGCGGTGGCGGTGGATTCGGTTAACGGGCGCGTGGCGGGAGCCTGTGGAAATGAAATCATCCTCTGGGATATCAAGTCGGCCACGGTCGTGGATCGAATACCCCTTGGACAGGAATCCGTTTCAGAGATTCGATTCCAGAGTCAGGGGAAGAAGCTTCTGACCGCAAGTTCGGGCCGTGGGGATACTCCAGGTGACGATCAGCGCAATCGTCGCCGATTACTGCGTCTGTGGGATCTGAAGAGCAAGACGGATGGTCCGCAGTTCGATGAGATCCCGAAACTGGATGAAGAAGCTCCTTTTGGCATGCAAACATCGGCGCTCACCCTCTCGCCGGACGAACGCTTTGCCTTCCTGGCTGTGAGAGAAGATCGGTCCGCCATTTTCGGCTGGGAAATTGCCACCGGGAAGCTTATGACAACGATCACAAATGCTTCTCGGGGAAAGACTGGGTGGGTCAGAGACGGCGTTGCATACGGATACGACATTCACTCCATGGCCGTCAGCGCCGACGGCACGCGACTGCTTTCCATTGACGGCGGCAGTTCATACGCGCCTGGCGAGAAGAGCCGGTTTGCCATCTGGGATTTGCGCACCGGGAAATTGCAGAGAGAGTGGACGGCGAGAGAGCAGATCAGCAGTGTTGCCTGGTTCGCCAACGACACGCGTATGCTGGTGTCCGCCTGGGAATACACCGCGATTCTCGATGCGAACACCGGAGATGTCGTGCGGAACTTTTCCGAGAAGAAAGCGCGTAATGCTGTTTTGAGCCGGGATGAGAAGACCCTCTATCTTTTGGGTGACGGTTTCTTACAAGCGCTTGATCTAACGAGCGGCACCGAGATCTATCGAATCCCGATAGGCGCGATAGATGCGCGCGATCCATTGCTAAGTGCCGACGGCGCATGGCTGACGGCCACGATTCTTGGTTCGCAGAGTTTCCTTCTGGTGGATTTGCGGGATCGGCGGTTGGTTTCGCTGCAAGGGCACAAAGCAAAACCGCGATGGCTGTTCTATAGTCCGGACGGTCGCCTGTTTGTGGAACAGAACTACCAGGAAATCCTGGTGTATAGCGACGAGTCTGGCACCCTGCTCACCACTTTGAAACTGGGCGGATATGACGACGCCGTTCCAGCCCTGGCACCGGACGGCAAGGTCATGTGGGGATCGCAGTTCCACAATCGCCGGACCGATGTTCTGCAAGTCTGGGACACCGTCGCCGGCACCATGATCAAGCGGCTGGCTCCGAGTGTGCCGTACGAGCCGCTGGGCGGTCTGCAACGCGGCGCAGTGATGGAAGGCGGTCCGACGATGAAGGCCGGGAATCCGAATGTTGCCGGCGGTTCCATGGTCACGCTGGCCTTGTCCCCAAGTGGCCGCCAATTGCTGGCCGAATCGGCGTACGGCAAGACAGTCTGGGTTCAGGACACCGGCACGAACGGGACGATAGCGGCGTGGAAGGTCGCACCGTTGGGTTCTGGCGGCGATGAATGGGGCGCGCGCATTCAAGCCTTTGCCTGGGACAAGGACGAGAAGTGTCTGTTCCTGGCCGATAAGGCCTGGCACAGCGATTTCGCGCCCAGGCGCAATGCTGATCCTGAACCGGTCGGCATGACCGGCAAGTTCGACCTGAAAACCGGCAAGCGGTTGTACTGGTTCAAGTACCCGAACGGCAAACCGGTGGAGGCCGCGTATTTTCTGCAACTCGATGAAGTTCGTGACCTGGTCTTCATTGATACGCCCCTTCGGCCCGGACTCTGGCGGGCGAGCGATGGGAGCTTCGTTCGCTGGGTGGACGCGCCGGGAACGATGGGTTCACGGGATCCATCGGCGTCCTGGAATTCGTCCTTCAGAATTCTCCAAAATGTACAACCCGCGGTGCGCTTCGTGAACAGCGGCCGGCTGTTGGCCGGGCCGGACGCATTGGTGGATGTCGAGACCGGCAAGACTGTTCACCGTTTCACGGCCGGCAAGATCCGGCAGGTGAGTCCGAGCGGGACTTGGCTCGCCTGCGTGGATACGAACTGGACGATGACGCTGGTGGACGTGCGGACTGGAACGGAAGTCTGGCGGCGTAGTATCCGCCCCGCCGCCATCACCAACGGGACCCCGGCCCTCCTGGCTTGGCATCCCGCGGAAACCCAGATCGCTCTCACGATTGACGGCAGTCCGGCCGCAGTGCAGGCGTGGCTCTTCCCGGCGGAAGAGGTCAAGCAAGCCGCCCCGCTTACCGCGGCACAAGTCGGCGAACGGATCAACCTGCTCGGGTCCAAGGATCTCATCGCACGTCAAGCGGCCATGATTGAATTGGTGAAGGCGGGCAAATCGGCGGAACCGGCGCTGGGTGCGTTCCTCCGGAAGGAAGGTGTCGAAACGAGCGCCGCAATCCTTGGCGTTCAAGTGCTGGAGTGGCGTGCTCGTGACGGGGCAGACGAGGCGCGTACAGTCCTCGCCGCGCTGGCCAAAGGCACGGAAGATAATCCAGCAGCGGCCGCTGCCTGGGATGCGCTCCTGCGGCTCGATGCCGGAGATCGGATCAAGGACCCGAAACGTGCCAGGATCAATCTGCCTCACCTCGCGCCGCGGCAGAAGGCAGGAACAACACTTGCCGATGCTCCGTCGAATAGCCCCCAACAGAAAACGCCGTCTCTGCCCGAGGAACCGCTGCCGGATGGACCGGACGTGACGTTGACCGTTTGGCGGCATGAGGCGGAGCAGGCGTTTACGGAACTCGCCGGCAAGGGCGGCACGCGCGTGGCGATTCTGGGGGGGTACAGAGCGGAATCGCAATATGGGCGTGGCGGAAACCCGCTCGTGCCGGTGGATGATCGTCACCGCCCGATAGCCGGACGGGAACTGGTGCGGAACGTGGCCCGGAACGTCGGGCTGCAGGTCAAATGGCTGCGTAACGGGAAGGTCGCCGTTCTGTTTGAAGGCGCTACGAAGGAAGAAGTCAGCAGTGTCACCAAGGACCTGACCGCGAGCGCGCCCGCGGTCCGCGAGGAAGCCGCTTGGAGAGCCGGGTTCCTCAATGATCCTCGGGTGGTGCCGCTGCTGGTGACGGCCTCCAAGGATGCGGATGCCGAGGTAGCCCGGCAGGCAGTGCAAAGCCTGCGACGGCTGACCTGGCAGGCGGTCCTGGCGCTTGACGATAGTGCGCTGGAAATACTGCGCGCGGAAACGTCGGCGCAAAGTATAATGATCTGCTGGACCGCTTTCATGGCGCTGGGGCAAACCGGCGACGATAAGGCCCTGCCGCTGCTGAAGCAGAATCTGGCGCATCAGGAGGCGGCGCAACGGCAACTGGCCGTGCAGGCACTGGGCCTAATGGGCGGAATGGAAGCCGCAGCCCTACTGGAAGGGATGTGCCGCGACTCCAATCAATGCGTGCGCGCCGAGGCGGCGAAAGCCCTGGGGCGCAGTCGCAGCAGTGACGTGGCCCGGACCTTCGGGTTGCTGCAAAGCGCGCTGGGCGACCGATTCGCCATTGTCCGAGGCAATGCGGCGACAGCGCTCGGGTGCATTGCCGACAAACTGTCCGCTGCGCAGTCGGAGCAGACCCTGGAAATGCTGGGCAAGGCGATTGCGGACCAAAATCCGGAAGTGAGCCGCCAAGCGCTGCGGGCGTCGGGGCGTCTGGGAGAGAAAGCCCTTGGGCATATCGAAAAGTCACTGCACGATTCCGATCCAACGGTCCGCTATGCCGCAGCTGAAGCGCTTGGCCATGTCAGCGGCGAAAAGGCATGGGCGTTGCTTACGAGCATGTTGAGCGATCAAGACCGCGGGGTTCGGGGGGCTGTTTATCGCGCTGCCGTCTACAATCAGGGAACCAACGCCCTCGGACTGCTGAAAAAAGGCATCGCCGTGGAACTCGATTTCGAGAGAGCCACACAGTGCGGGTATGCCCCAAATTTTGTTGAGCAGGCGCTTGGCATTATTGGCGGGAACCAGGCGAAAGCGATGATCGAACGTAGCGCGCTCGATGGCGGGCACTCAGTCTACACCTACGAGTGGCGGTGGGCTATCGCCGGCACCAACGCAATGCCTTCGATCGAACAAGCCATGAACGATGCCAATCCGTATGTTCGGCGCTGCGCCGCCGCAGCGTTGCCAACGGTCGGTGGCGCAGAGGCGCTTCCGCTCGTGGAGCAGGCGCTCGCGGACCGGGACCGCGAGGTGAGAGAATTGGCGGCAGAAGCGCTCCGTTACGGGTGGTTCGGACGCCGCGAGACGCTGGCGCTGATCGAAAAGCACCTTTCCCACGATGATCCGAACGTCCGTGAGGAAATGATCAAGACGCTCGGTTCTCTGGGTGACAAACGGGCGCAGACAATGGAGAGGACGACGGCAGCAGCCGCCCAGAAACCAGTCAACGACGACAGTGATTTGGATAGGTGTGAGACGTTACTTACGAACACGAATACTGACGTGCGCGTCGCCGCCGTCAGCGTGATTTGGCAGTACAATGGCGGAAAAGTGTTGGCAATGGCCCGGAAAGCGCTTGCCGACGGCGAAAGCAAAGTTCGCGCCGCCGCCGTTCCAAAATACTCCCCTTGGGATTTGGCCAGACCCAACGGATTGGATGAACTGCTCCTGGCGCACGCGGAGGTGGAAAAGGAGCGCGAGGTCAAGCAGGCCATTCGGGAGTATTTGCAGCGGGGTCGCTCGCTTGATGACGCAGCCACAGAGAAGATGCGGAAGGCTTGGCTTCTTGACCTTCTCCGGGATCTGAAGCCGAGCAAGGGCATTCCGATCCGGATTGCGATGGATTCGGTTCGGGAACATCTCGAACGGTATCGCCTTCAGCTCAAGCCGTTTCGTGACGATCCCGAGGTCGAAGCCGTCCTCCGGGAGGTCGAGGCCCGGTTCGCGAAGTAGCAGGCGCGAGAAACGCAAAGGACGAAATTCACTTCGTCATCCTGCGGTTCTACTTGCGCAACGCTTCAATCAACTCCGCCGGGGAAAGCACGCGAACCTTGCCACAAACTCGCGTGGGGTAATGTTTGTGGTTGCCGGTGACCACAACCGCGTGCGCCTGGCTGGCCACTTCCAGAAACGGTCGGTCGTCGGGATCAGGCAGAACTGCGAACAGCGGTTGCGCCACAAACGGGGCTGCCGTTGCCCGGAAGAAATCCAGCGCGGTCCGGACCAGCGTGGGATCAAGTTT
>JBAXWO010000019.1:0-15333 GCA_037128375.1 bacterium | reverse complement strand
CTCTTCAATTGATTTAAAATCGTAACATTCACATTTTCTCCGCTTGTTGCGACAACAGTTTCTCGAACGCCTCTTCATCCAATATCTTCACCCCAAGGCTCTGCGCCTTGGCCAATTTCGACCCGGCATCCTCGCCCACCACGAGATAACCGGTCTTCTTGCTGACACTGTCGGTCACCTTGGCCCCGCGCCGGCGCAGTTCCTCTTGCGCCTCCTCACGGGTACGCCGGCCAAGCGTCCCGGTGATCACCACACTCTTCCCGGAAAACGGACCGGCCGCCACCGTCTTCGGTTCAGTCAGGTTACGCCGGTTCACCCCGGCTGCCCGCAATTTGGCAAGAACCCCCTGATTACGCGCATTGGCAAAGAAATCCACGATGCTCCCCGCCATCACCGGCCCCACGTCGGGCACGCGCTGCAGGCTCCCGACATCGGCCGCGCCTAGGGCATCCAGTGTCCCGAAATGATCCGCCAGTTTCCGGGCGGCCCCCTCCCCGACGTGCAAGATGCCAAGGCCGTAGATCAACCGCCAAAGATCGCACCCCTTGCTGGCCGCAATGGCTTCCACCACATTGGTCGCGGATTTCTCGGCCATACGCTCCAGTCCAGCGACCTGCGGGACGGTCAGCGAGTATAGATCAGCAACATCCTGCACCCATCCACGCTCGACCAGGTGATCCACCAGCGCCTCACCCAGATTTTCGATGTCCATTCCGTGCCGGCCAGCGTAATGCTCGATGGTCCGTTTCAGTTGCGCCGGACAGGCGATATTATCGCAGCGCCAGGCAACGAACTCGGGATCGCGACTGATGGGGCCTCCGCATTCCGGGCACTTCCCATGAAGGTGGTGGGGCAGATCAAACGCAACGGCCCCGGGCAACCGCCTGGCCTGTACCACGGCTACCACGGCGGGGATGACTTCCCCGGCCTTCTCGATGATCACCGTATCGCCCACGCGGATATCCTTGCGCCTGATCTCCTCCTCGTTGTGCAGCGTCGCACGGGCGAGGGTTGACCCGGCCAGGAAGACCGGGTCCAGTTCCGCCACCGGCGTCAGAATCCCGGTCCGTCCCACCTGGACGGTGATGGCCCTCACCCGGGTCTCGGCCTGTTCGTGGGCGTATTTATAGGCGATGGCAAATCGCGGCGCCTTGGCGGTCGCCCCCAGCCTGACCCACTGACTGAGGGCATTGACCTTTACCACGGCGCCATCGATCTCGTAAGGCAACTCCGCCTCCAAAAGCCGCAACTCATCCGAATGCCGGATCACCTCTTCGATGTCACCGCACACCCACCAGTGGGCGGCCGTGGGAAGCCCCAGCGCCCGGAGCGTCTTCAGGACTTCCTCCTGCGTCTTGAAGGCCAACCCGTCAACGGCGCCCACGGCGTAAAATACCGCCGCCAAGGGCCGCCCGGCGACCACCTTCGAATCGAGTTGCTTGAGGGATCCGGCGGTGGCGTTGCGCGGATTGGCGAACGGCTCCTCGCCCCGCTGTTGCCGCTCAAGATTCAGCGCCCGAAACCCGGCCACCGGCATGAACGCCTCACCGCGCACTTCGATGAACCGCGGCACCTGCCGTCCGTCCCCTTCCGGAACCGCCAGTTTCAGCGGAATCGCCCGGATCGTGCGAAGGTTTTCCGTGATGTCGTCCCCGGTCGTTCCGTCGCCACGGGTGGTCCCGAGCGTCATCCGACCGTCCTCGTAACGCAGGCTGATGGAACAGCCGTCCACCTTGGGTTCCAGAACATACTGGACCGTTTCCCCGGGAAGCAACTTGTGCACACGTCCGTCGAACTCGCGCAACTCGTCGAAGGAGTAGGTGTTATCGAGCGACATCATCGGCTTGAGATGCCTGACGTTCTTGAACTCCTTCAAAGGTTGCCCCCCGACACGCTGCGTCGGCGAGTCCGGGGTGATCCATTGGGGGTGCGCCATCTCCAAGCTCTTCAGCTCATCGTAAAGCGCATCGTATTCCCGGTCGGAGATCTCGGGCCGGGCGTCCACATAATACAGGACGTTATGGCGACTGATCGCCGCCCGTAAAAACTCGATCCGGTCTTTGGCTTCTGTTTCCATCACGCGTCCTCTCCCCAAGGAAAGCGCCTTATTATCACTTACTGCCATACGGTGAAAAACATTATCTCAAAGTCCCGAAATCGGGCTACGGGACAGATTTACGAATCGTTTCCCAAAACTGACGAGGCGTCACTATCATCGTTCTGCCATATCGACCGACGTCGATCAAATCCTTGTCGCCCGTGATGAGAAAATCCACGGCGGCCGAGTCGGACAATCCCAGCAAGTACAGATCCTTCGGGTCTCGACAGGCACCCGCGGGAACAAAAGCTGGATCAGTCATCATGCTGTTATCCCGCAACAGGCTGCAAAACTCAACCGCCACCGCGTCTGCGAGTTTGATCTTCTTCACCAGTTTCCGGCGGACTTCGTCAATCAACGCCTGCGAAATGACGATATCATGATCCTCCAGACAGAGTTCCATGAGGGATTCACAGAGACCGCGCCCGGCGACGGCTGCGATCAGGACGTTTGCATCGAGAATGACTCTCATGACAAGGCTTGAAACACATCCTCATCGGTCAGCAAGCCCTGAGATTCGGCAAACGGCAGAATTCTACGGCGCAGACCCCTGAATTTCCGGACGGCGACATGACGTCGTAGCGAATCCCGCACAATATCACTTACAGCCTTATGCTCCTCCTGACTCAGGCGAGTGAGGTCGTTTCTAAGCTGATCCGGTAATCTGATGGTCAATGTCGTCATAGCAACTCGCATAAAACTTGTAAGACACTGTAGTACAATTGGTCATGATTGTCCACACATTCTGGATTCTCGATTCTGGCTACCGCCACTCATGCCTGGGGTACTTCCGCTGCAATTCCTTCTTCACCTTCGGGTAACTCTCCTTCCAGAACGTCGTCAGGTCGGACGTCACCTGGACCGGCCGGAAGTTGGGCGCCAGAACCTGGATAACCAAGGTTTGCCGGCCCATCGCGATCCTCAGACTGTCCTGCACACCATACAAATCCTGGATCCGAACCGCCACCGAGGGCGGGGCACTGACGACATAGGTCACTTTCACCCGCCGTCCGCCGGGCAACTCCAGGCGTTCCGGGGCATGCTTTTCCAAAAGAGCCTGCTGTCGTCCGTCCAGCCAGGATTTCACCACGGGCGCCACCGCGCGGTCCTTGACCTCCTTGACGCTCAGGGCGCCCAGGCAGATCGCCTCGATCATCAGGCGCCGGTCCGCCTCCGTAATCTCCGGGAGCCCGAGATCGGGGCACCAGCGGCGCAGGCTGTTGACCCGCAGGATCCATTGCTCGATCTCTTCGTTCCACAACCTCAAGGTGCAGCGTCCCGCCTGGATTTCGTCCGCCAGCAGGCGCGCGGCATCCGCCTCGGGTGGCGTTCCGCCGCGCTTCACCTCGATGACCATGTCATGGTAGTAGCGGCCCCGCTCCGCCACCACCCGGCGGCTGTCATCGAACCGGACGCGTTGTTCTTCCCGCACCGCGCCCGCGAAAAGTTCCTCCAGCCACTCCGGCTCGATCGCCGTGGCCAGGGAGAGCAGCACATCCATATCCCGCCCTCCCCCCGTCTCCACCTCACGCACCTCGGCCACCACGAGAAAGGGGCTTTTCCGAACCACACTGGCCCGCTCCAGCACCCCGCGGCGGCCGTGTACGAGTTCGCATCGCAATGTGCCGCCATCCAACCGGCGGGCCACCTGGTCTGCAAAACCGGCCAGTAGACAGCGTCGCACGCGGTCATCCGGCACCGGCACGGGCTCGAGAACGAGGCCCTCCCCCTGGGCGATCCGGCAGAACGTCTCGTACAGTCGCCCCGCCTGGCGGGCCGTTCCCGCATGAATGCCCAGCCGGCGGCAGTATTCCACCTCGTAATCGTGCGCCTCCGCCTCGGCCCACGCCCGCATCAACAGAAATACATCGGACTGCTCCTCCGCGCCCAGTTGCCGCTCACGCTGTTCATCCACCATGGAGTCGGTCCGTTTCAGCAGAAGGTTTCGTTCCTGCGTCAGGGCGGCAATCAGCGCCATGCTGCGCACGCACCCATACTGTTCCGCCGCCAGCAGCATCCGCGCATAGCGGGGATGGACGGGAAACGCCAGCATCCGGAGCCCGGTCGGCGTGACCTCCGTGCCCGCCTCATTCAGGGCATTCAGGTCCTTCAGCAAGGTCTCGGCCCGGTCCAGGGCACGACTGTCCGGGGCTTCGAACCAGGGGAAGGCCCGCACGTCGGGACAGCCGCCAGCTTTGAGCATCAGGACGGTCTCGGCAAGATCCACCCGCTTGATCTCCGCCATCTCCCTCAGCGGGCGCTCGGCCTGCTCCCGCTCGGTCCACAGACGCAGGCAGACACCCGGCGCCGTGCGGCCCGCGCGGCCGGCCCGTTGATCGGCGGAGGCCCGGCTGATCTTCTCGATCCAAAGTGTATCGATCCCCCGGTAGGGATCGAACCGCGCCATCCGCGCCAGCCCGCCATCCACCACCAATCGAACCCCGGCGATGGTCAGCGAGGTCTCCGCCACATTGGTGGAGACAATGATCTTACGCCGCCCACAGGGCGACACCGCCGCATCCTGCTCCCGCGCCGACAGCTCGCCATGCAGCGGCATCACGGCGCAATGACGCGCCGCGGGCTCCGCCTCCAGGGCCTGAATGGTGCGGTGGATTTCGTAGGCACCCGGCATGAACACGAGTACGTCGCCCTCCGGTTCCCGGCCGATCAGGGACGCCGTGGCGGCGGCGGCTGTCTCCCATACCGGCGTACGGCCCGCGTCCACCGGCTTGGACAAATACTCCATGCGGACCGGGAACATCCGGCCTTCCGCCCGCAACACCACGCAGGGTTCCAGATACTTTTGCACCGCCGCACCATCCAGCGTGGCCGACATGACCACGAGCGTGAGGTCCGGCCGCAAGGTCCGCTGGAGTTGGAGGGCGCGAGCCAGCGTGATATCGCCGAAGAGGTGCCGCTCATGAAACTCGTCGAACACCAGCACGGCGGCCTCCGAGAGCGTAGGATCGCTGATCAGGCGCCGGAGAAGGATGCCCTCTGTGACGTAGATAACGCGCGTACCGGGCCCGGTGCGGTTCTCAAACCGGATCTGGTAACCGACCTCACCGCCCAGCGCGACCCGCCGTTCCTCCGCCACGCGGACGGCCAGCAACCGCGCCGCCAAACGCCGCGGCTGCAGAATTATCACCTGTTTCCCCGGCGGCACCAGTCCATGAGCCAGCAGCATTTGAGGGATCTGCGTGGACTTTCCCGACCCGGTTGGCGCCTGCAGCACAATCCGGCCGCCGCCGCGGGCCGCCTTCACCAGGTCGTCCTCGATTTCGTAGATGGGCAATGTTTTCGGATCCATGTGGCTATGAGCTGTATACGCCCCCCGCCCCTTCGTCAAGGGCGCATCTCCGATCCACTGTGATCCCCACTGCGCGGATCGAGCGTCCCCGTCCGGACCGAACCCGCTACCTGTATTCATGCCCCCATTGTATCCTTACCGATCGTTTGATATATAGGGCGGCGTTTGGACAACGAATCCGGAGCCCCTGTGAAACCAGTGACCAGACCAACCGCCAGATCGCGCCCCAGAAACCTGGATGTCTCCTCCCAGTTGGAACTCTTCGCCTCCCTCCCTATCTCCGTAAAAGAGGAGCCCATCCAGATCGAGCCCCCTGCACCCCCCCCGCCCCCGATCGTCCTGCCAGATCAGGACCTCGCGGACGTTCCGGTTCCGCCACCCGAGGTCGTACACACCAACGATGAATCCGAGTCCACCCCATTCGACAATTCCTTTCCCGATGATGCCACTGATTTTGACCCAGCCACCTTGGAGGCTTTGACACCCATGCCAGAAAACCATTTGAACAAGAACGCTGCGGACGACCTTGCGGATCTCTTCGATTCCGATCCCTTCTTCAATCCTGAAATCGACCCGGCCACCACCGAACGGTCTGGACCGGACCCGTTGCCGTCTTCCGCGCCCGACATGTCACCCGAAAGTCCGCCCCCCACCGCCGAAGAACGCCTCCTGGACACCATCGTCGGTGAGCCGACTGAAGCCAGAGAACCCATCACCCCGGACACCACCGTCCCTGCAGCGGTCGAACCAGACCGTGCTCAATCCCGTGTGACGTCACTGGAAAGGGAACTGGGGATCGTGCGCGATCAGTTATTGCGCGAAACGCAACTGCGCCAGGCAGAATCCGTGCGCTTCGCAACCAGTGAGCGGGAGTGGAAGCGCAAATCCCTGACCGCTGGCCGCACCGCCCTGAACATGGGGGAAAACCTCGCGGGGGGGCCCACCCCCCGTTACCCTGCGCCCGTCATCGCCATGGCCATTGTGGCGCTGATCTTCAGCACGGGACTGGCGTTCTTCGTCGGGCGCGCCAGCACGCCGCCCCGGGAGGATCCGCCCGCCGACGCCGCCCCGGCAGATGGGCCCCCTGCGGTTGCCGCCGAAACGGCCCCAATCCCCGCACCGGTGCTCACACCCGTCCCCCGCGAGACCCAACCGACTCCCACCCCCTGGCCCGCCCTGAAAGGCGCGGGATTCAAGGCGACCCGTGACGGTGATGCGTTGCTGGTTCGTTTCAACTACGGTGTTTTCGCACGCGGAACCGAGATGACGGGCGCCGCCTGCCAGGACTTGCGGCGTATCGCCAACACCCTCACGTCATCGAGTGCCCCCTATAACATCGAGGTGGAAGGGCACACGGATGCGGCTCCCGTCAGTTCCGGACGGCCTTACTCCGGGAATCACGAATTGGGACTCGCGCGCGCCAAGGTTGCGGCGGAGTACCTGTCCAAACAGTGCGGATTGCCGGCGGACCGGCTAACGGTCACTTCGGCCGGGGAGGCCAATCCTCCCTACCCCAACACCACCCCGGAAAGCCGGCGGCTGAACCGTACAGTGGTCCTGAAACTGACGCCTACTTCAGCTTCTCGATCGCCTTGACGGTCAGCCCCTCAAACTCAATCCGGAGATAGGGATACTCCGTCCGGTGTTGAACATTCACCCAGGCTGGACCGGGAGCCTGATGCGGGCGTCCGTACCGGTCCCGATACCAGAAGACGTCCATCGCGGGCTCTAGTGAGGTCGTGTAGCCGATGCCGGTATACGTCCACACTTCCGACTCACCCGTCCCCGTTGTGCGGGAATGGACGTACCGCGGTTCCCCGATCGCCAGCCGGACCATATCCTTCGTGAATCCAACGGCCACCTCGCCCTTGCGCACCCGGGCCTGTGCCTCAGGCGAGAACGAAGCAAACAGGGCGGGATTCCGCTCGATACGCCGCTCCGGCGTGCTCACACAACCCGCGAGCAGAAAGGCAACACTGGCCCCCATCATCCACTTTGAAAACACTCTCACTTATTCCCCCTCTCAGTTTCACCTAACGACCGCCTTCGCCGAATTTCAGATGGTTCATCATGACGATACGCCGGTGGACATGCTGACTATGCTAGACATATTCGACGGACTTGAACCGGCGACGGATACCGTTGCGGAACTTGACCGACGGGTAGCCGAGTGCCATGGCGATCGATGGGAAATTCTTCTCCGGTATGCCCCATTTTGTCTTCAGCTTATGGTTGCCTTGCAGGGCCGGCGAAACAGTCCCGATCATGCAACTTCCCAGCCCCAGCGCTTCGGCAGCCATCGTGGCAAAGCTACAGGCTATTGTCGAGTCGACCGTGTCTTTCATCGGGTAGTGAAACAGAATGACACAAGGAGCATCGTAAAAGAGAAGATCCCTGTTCTCCTTCCGTGCTTCGATGATCACTTTCGCAACCGGCAAAACGAAGTTCCTCATCATTTCCACCGACAGTTTGTCCATCATGAGGCGCAATATGACGGATCCGACCGGCGTTCCGAGAAAGAGCCATTTCTTAAACGCCACCGTCAGATCCTTCGCCAGTTCCTGCACCCGTTCTTTTCCGTTAATGACGACCACGCCCACGGGGGAAGGCGGAAATCCCATGGGCGCGGTGGACGACATGGCAAGCAGACGATCAATGACCGCTTCTTCAACAGGCTTGTCCTCGTAGTGACGCGTGCTTCTCCTTGCCTGAAAAAGTCCTTCGAGGGCAGCGGTTGTTGCGCGGGCAGCCGCGGGTGGCAAAGGGAAGACGTCTTCCGCGGTCATGCCGCGGCCGGTAACGCGAACTGCGCCGCTGGGGCACACCGCCATGCAGTGGCCACAGGCCAGACAGCCGAACTTGCCATCCGACACGACAACGGGTTTACCATCCTTCATGCAGATGCTGAACGACGGGCAAACGTCGGCGCAACGTCGGCACATTGTGCACACTGCCGCATCAATTGACGGAACGCCCCATTCAACATCAGCCGGTCTGTTTTCAGTCTTCCTGGTCATTTGGCGCAGGGTAATACCGTTGTTGTGCAGTCTACTTCGGGAGGGAGAGCTTACCATACTGGCGCGGTCTTGGGAATACCGGCCGAGGCATCCGTGCCATTTGTCTCCTGAAGGAAACTCTCCGCGTGGCACGAGAGAGTCCCGGATGCCTCCTTGTCCCGGACCTCCGTGATGGTCATCCTCCAGGATTCGCCTGGCGCCGTAACTTCCACCCTCTTGTTCTGCCTCTCTCTTTTCGCACCAGATCCACTAGTTCCCCTGTCGAGATCCGAGCCCCGACCGATGGAACATCCAGGGGGGAAGCCGGCGTCTTCTGGGGGACCAAGGTGAAGCTCCTGCCGTCCCGCCGCTGAATGATGACGCTGCCCGTCGCCTCCGCCTTGTCGAGAACGCTGGCCAGTTTCTGCCTTGCTTCTGAGTAAGTATAAACCTGCATTTCACACCTCCAAGAGTCTAATACCGATGTCCTTGGCTGCTTGTTTGAGGCCACGATCCAGCGTCAGCAGCGGTGCCGCATGGCGAGAGGCACAATCGAGAAAGTAGGCGTCGTATGCGTACAATCCCGCTTGGTGGGCCAGAGAGAGTGCATTGGCCAGATCCACCTTCACGAAGCGTAAGGGAACCGTGTGAAAAATCCGCAACCCCTCCTGGGCTTCAGCCAATGTCAATCGGCGGTGTTTCAGCATTGCGGAGAAGGCATTCCCCACTTCCCACGGAATGGCCCCCGGACCGAGAAGGGTGTGACCTGAGGTGAGTTCGACGATGCGGTCGCGTTCTGGTTCGCCAACAATGACGGCCAGCAAAGCCGATGTGTCGATGACAATGTCCATGAGTCCCTCCTCTATCAATCTCGGACAATTGTACAACATTAATTCGACGCGTCAATCGGCATCTTGGTTTCTCTTCCGGGCAGAACACGGGGATGACCCCGGCGGGATGGATGAAAAAAGGTGTTTCACGTTCACCTTTGCCCGGTGTTCCCCCTCTTATGTAGACGGATACATAACGTGATAATGGGAGGCCGAATATGGATAGGTTATTGCCGCAAAAAGAGTTACAGGCTTCTCGATTCGGAGAATTCCTTCTGAAACAGCAGTTTGTGAAGTCAGGCCACGAGCGCTACCTCATCTATTGGGTGCGAAAGTTCATGACCCGGCCTGTCGAAATCACGGCACAAAATCTCGATGGTCGATCGCCCCTGATTCCTCCTTACCACACTAGGGCCGCCCGAACTCAGCCATGACCACCGTATGGTCCGAGGGCCTGTCAGATAGACGCGGTTTCAAATCGATGGCGGCCCCAAGCGATCTGGCGGCCAGCGGGCGCGTCGCCATGATGTGATCCACGCGCCACCCTTGATTGAGCCGGACCGCCTGCGTCTGCCGGTAGTCGAAGAAGGAATACTGACCGGGCTCGGGATGGTGCTGACGAAAGACATCCACAAACCCCCACGCCACCGTGCGGGCAAACGCCTCACGGGCATCCACATGGTAGCACACATGATTCGCCTGCCGCTCGGCGTTGTGGATATCCATGGCCTCCGGGGCAATATTGAAATCACCGATCCAGACAACCGCCTGCCGGGGGGTGAAGTGCCGCTCGAAATACTTGCGCAACCGCTCGAACCACTCCACCTTATACCGGTACATGGTGTGCTCGAGGTCCCGCCCCTGCGGCACATACGTATTCACCACCTGCACACCATCAATTTTGGCGGCAACCAGTCGCGTTTCATCAGCCGGCCCGCCATCATCCAAGCCAAAGCGCACCTGTTCCGGTTTGGACCGGGAGAGAAGCGCCACGCCGTTGTAGCTCTTCTCCCCACGAAACACCGCGAAGTAGCCGGCATCCCGGATGGGCTCGATCGGAAAATCGGCATCCACCACCTTCGTTTCCTGAAGGCCGAGCACATCGGGCTGGTTCGCCGCCAGCCACTCAAGCAGCACCGGCATCCGGGAACGGATGGAATTGACATTGAACGTGGCGATCTTCATCGGCCGACTCCCGCCCATCCCGTCTACGGGTAGTCCAACGCCCCCGTAAAGACGTGCGCGGCGGGCCCCAGCATGGTTACGTTTTCGGCACCGTCCGCCGTCAGGGTGTAATTCACTTCGATCACATCGCCGCTGGCGCAGGTGATCTGCACCGGGGGCTTTACCCAACCCATTCGCCCGCCCACCAGTCCGGCCGCCACCATACCCGTGCCGCAGGCCAAAGTCTCCGCCTCCACGCCGCGCTCATAGGTGCGGATGCGCAACGCGCTGGGTCCCGTGACCTCAACGAAGTTGGCATTGGTCCCTTTCGGCGAGAAATCCTGGTGATAGCGGATCGCCGCGCCCAACCGGGCCACATCAACCTTGTCCAGGGGCGCGGCCTCCATCACCACATGGGGAACCCCGCTGTTGACAAATCCGTAGGGCCGGGCGCCCCCGGGAAGATCCAGCCGCTGGTTCAGCCGCCAATCCTTCGGCGGCGTCATCCCCAACCGAACCCGCTCGCCCACG
This sequence comes from bacterium, assembly GCA_037128375.1. Taxonomy (GTDB): domain Bacteria; phylum Verrucomicrobiota; class Kiritimatiellia; order CAIKKV01; family CAITUY01; genus CAMBRF01. The sequence goes on along the minus strand of JBAXWO010000019.1, from coordinate 4,404 downwards.
ACTTCCGCCGCAATCACGCCCGCCCCGGTCTCAAACTGCATCCGGGCCGGTGCCACGCCGATATCGTGCGCCAGGCGGGCCACGCAACGAGCCCCGTTCCCGCACATGTCCACCTCGCCGCCATCCGGGTTGAAAAACCGCATGGCAAAATGGGCCGTGGCGGAGGGCTGAATCAGGATGATGCCCTCGCTCCCCACCCCCGTACGCCGCGCGGTGATATGGGCGATCCACGTCTTGTCCGTCACCGGAAACGTCAGCCGGCGATCATCCACCAGGATGAAGTCGTTGCTCGCGCCATGCATCTTCCAGAACTCAATTCTCATTCTTCGCCTGCTCCCTCTTGTTCATCAGGGCCGTTAAGTCGACCACGATACGTTCGGTTTCCTTGAGCACAAAATCGCTATTCTTATCCTTCTTCCCGGCCTCCTCTGCCTCGAACTCCGTGTCGCCCAAGGCCTCGGCCTGCATTTTCTCCATCCCCTTTTCCTCACGCGCCAGAGCCAAACGCTCCTGAAGGTTCAGCGAAATATCGGACGTTGCCATGCGCTGCCGGATCCGCTGAATCATGGCCGCCTGGGCGGTGAAGCGCGAATCTTTAGCCCGCCGCGCTTCTGAGCCCCGGCGGAGGTCGGTAATCAACGGGCCAAGATCGGCAACCGGGCGATACTGCGCCATGTTCACCACGGTCCACCCCATGGCGTTGGGGAGAAACTCCTCGCCAATCTCGATCGCATCCAGCACGGAAGGGATGATGATATCGGGCACGACGCCCTTAAGCTGGGTCGACCCGCCGGCCACCCGGTAGAAACTGTGCGTCGTCACCTTCAGCGATCCCAGCCTGGGATTGCGCTCATCCAGGTTCTGCCAGGACTGGACCGTCCCCTTCCCATGCGTTTTGGAATCGCCGACGATCACCGCTCGCCCGTAGTCCAGCAGGGCCGCGGCCAGAATTTCAGAGGCCGATGCGCTTTGCCGGTTGACGAGCACCACCAGCGGCCCGACGTACAACACGGAGGGATCCGGATCGCTGAGCACCTGGATGCCCCGACTCTCTCGGACCTGCACAACCGGACCCGCCTTCAGGAAGAGCCCGGTCATCTCAACCGCCTCGGCGAGCGACCCGCCTCCGTTGCTGCGAAGGTCGAGAATGATTCCCTGAACGCCATTGCTTTTCATCTCTTCCACCAGGCGCGCCACGTCGCGGGTCGAGCTCTTATATTCGCTTGCTCCGTTGATGCGGTTCCGCATATCCGCGTAAAAGGCAGGCAGGCGGATGACCCCGACCCGATTGGTCACGCCGCCCGGACCCGGAATGAGGTTCACCTCGCCCTTGGCCTCCTGCTCCTCGAGTTTCACCTCGTCACGCATGAGGTCGATCTTGACCACCCGCCCGCCGGAAATGTCAGCCGCGGGAATCACGGTGAGCACCACTTTCGTCCCCTTCTCACCACGAATGATCCGGACAGCCTTGTAGAGCGGCCAATGGAGGATATCCACCGGCGGCTTGTCCCCCTGCGCCACGGCGATAATCTTGTCACCCGCCTTCAACCGTCCGTCCCGCTCAGCCGGTCCGCCCGGAATAAGTCTCTCGATCCGCGCCGCGCCGTCCTCGCTCGCCAGCAAGGCCCCGATGCCGACCAGCGAGAGTTTCATCCCGATGTCGAAATCCTCCGTCGAACTGGGGGTCATATACTCGGAATGCGGATCGTAGGCCTGCGCGAAGGCTGAGAAATAGCGCTGCAAAACAAAGTCCGCATCACTGTCCTCCAGGACCGTCAGGTACTGAACATACCGCTTCCGGATGAAGTCCTCGGGCGACAGATTAGCCTCCGCCTGGGCGGCCGCCACCATCGCCTTCTCGTCCTGGTTGGTGAGACCCGACTGCAGGGACGCTGCCTCATCACGATTGGTCAGGCCGGCCTGCGGCTCCGGATGCACCGCACCAGTGACGGCATTGGTCCGATCCTCCTCCGCCAGGCGGCGAGAGACCACGCGGGCGACATACTCGTTCTTCACTTTCTGGCGCCACAGATTATTCCAAGCCGCCTCGTCCACCGCCCATGGCGCATCTTTCCGCTTCCAGACATAGGATTCCCCGACGGTCATGTCGAACCCCTTGTCCAGCAGGCTGTTCACATACTCCACACGGTTCCTGACGCGTTCCCTGAGCCGCTCAAAGACCCGGAACGCGAAGGCGACATCGCCCTTCTGCAGCGCCTCCGCCTGAAGACCCGCCAGATTCCGGAACTCATCGATATCCCCGCCGGTAAAAAAGGTGTGATCATAGTCCAGCGTCGAGAGGTAAAGATTCACCGCGTTGGTGGCAAGGCCTTCATTCAGGGGTTGGTGCGAGAGGTGGACCCTGGGCATCGTTCGCGCAAACAACCGGGCCACAACCGCCGCCTGGGGATCCGGATCCAGCACCGCTTTCGAGGCCGCCACAGCCGTTGTGGAAACCCACCAGCCGAGGCCACCGATCGCCAGCACCACCGGCAGGGCGACAACACACCACAGTTTGAACCGTTCTTTCATAAAATCTGCAACCCCTCCCGAACTTGCTCTAATCGATGAGCCGCTTTCGGGTATAAATTATGCCACGTAGGGGAGGCGGGGAGCAAGCGTCGTCATGCGGGATCTTCTCTGCGGCCCGACCGGCCCCGGGCCGAGGTCGGCTACAGGGAGCCCGTGTCAGCCCGACGCGGGTTCGTTCCGGACGGAGACTCCCGATCCGCGCCGTTCAGGGATGGGGCGCGGGCAGATCCTTCACGCACCGGAATCCGACCACCGGACGGCCCTCGGAAAGACAGCCCTTGCGCAGACTCTCATGGGAGGCGTTTCCCCTCGCCGTGGTGCGCAGTTCCGGATCGGGGCTCAAATAGGAACCCCCGCGAAACACGTGGCCGGGCCCTTTCCCTGAAAAACAAGGATTCTGCTGGCTGATCGTGCTCAAGGCCGCCTGATCAAAGATATCCTGCACCCATTCGGCGGCGTTGCCGGCCATGTGTCTCAACCCGTACGGACTCAACGCGTTGTCATTGTCGACAAACAGTCCCCCGATGGCTTCCGGGGCCAGTCCCTGGTCAACCTCCCAGGTTTCCTCAGGCAACACCCTGGGGGGCCTGGGTTCTTCCCGGGTACACGAAAACCGGCGTGGCGGGGGCGGCGGATCCTTCTTATCCATTTCGGCGGCCAGCCATCTGCGCCCGGAAGGACTGCTGACCGCCAATGTGGCGGGCGCGATGGAACCCCAGGGGTACGAACGGGCGTCCGTTCCACGCGCGGCAAGTTCCCACTCCGCCTCGGTCGGCAGGCGAAGCCCCTTCCAGCGCGCGTAGGCGTAGGCGTCGTACCAGTCCACCCCCATGACGGGTTGGCGGTCGCGGCTCAGCCTGGGTATGGACCAGCAGGCCGCCTGATGGTTTTTCAGGGGCGGGGCATCCGGATGCTCCATGCTGAAGTCCTGCGTGGTACGGACATGATCCGCAAATTTCCGGTACTCGGCGTTGGAGACCTCGTTGCGGTCCATGAGAAACGGCCTGACGAAGATCAGCCGCATCGGAAAGTCAGCCTCGCCGGGCTTGGCATCTTCGCGCCCCATCAGGAAGAGGCCGCCGGGAACGTAGACCATGTTCGTTTCGGAAACGGCGGGCACGGGGGCGAGCGCAAGCGCCCCCTTGTCCGGGGCGTCGAGATAGGCCTTGAGTATCTTCTTTTCCATATCCATCAGGACGGAGAAATCCATTCGAGTGAAATCCGATTCTCCCCCGAGGATCGGGTCCCCCGCTTTCTTGTTGTTCAAGACCCGCTCGATCCAGAAGAGCAGAAACGCATCCATCTCCGAGGCCGCCTGCTCAAAATCATTTTCGGCCAGAAGAACCGGAAGACGCTCGGACATCAGCAGCGGGAGCCGCCGGGCCACAGCACGCCGCTCTGACAGAACCCGCTCAAATCCGGTCCTGGCAACGGGATTAGCCTTGTAGTCCGCGCGGTCAACGCCGGGATACTGTTCCCGGCCAGCCAGAAGCTGACGCGTCATGGCGTTATAGCGGCTGACGGCCGCCCTCACGGGCGGCAACCACACGCCGTCCAGTTTTTCGAGCCCCCTGGCCACCTTCGCCTGCTCCTCCACCAGTCTGGACTTTAGTCCCGCCGCCCATTCCGCGTCACGGCTTTGGGGAAAAAGGGAAAGAAACTCTTGAACGAGGGGAATGGCGCCGGCATACACGGCGGCGGGAAAATTCGTCTTCGAGGATGGCAGGAACGACTTAAGCTTGCCGGCAAACATCTTTTCGAGATCCTCGGGAACGATTTCCGCGACGTCCGATTTGGGGACGCGCCGCTTGCTGACGATCCCCCCTGTAGCACACTGAACAGTGAGCGTATTGGTCGCTCCCTGATCACCCG
>JBAXWO010000189.1:0-5546 GCA_037128375.1 bacterium | reverse complement strand
TCCGGCTCGGGCTGGAGGGGACCAGCAGCCAGATGCAGTGGATCGGCGACACGCTACTGAACTACGGCCGCTTCGTGAAGCCGGACGAAGTGCTGGCGCAGTTGATGGCGGTCACGGCCGAGGAGATGCGGCAGGTGGCTGACGATGGCTAGCACCTTGTCGTGGTGCGCCGGTTCCATCTGCTCGATCATCGAGCCGCAGCGCCGCCACAATTCGGCGACACGCTCGACCGCGCCCTCGTCGGTGCCCGGCGGTGGCACGATAAGGCACCAGCGCCCCTGGAACAGCGTGGTGAACCCGGCATCGGGGCCGGAGTGTTCGGTGCCCGCCAGCGGGTGGGCGGGCACGAAATGCACGCCCGCCGGAACCAGCGGCCCGACGTCGCGGATCACCGACTGCTTGGTCGACCCGACATCGGTGACGATGGCGCCTGGCATCAGCCCAAGCACCTGTTTGAACTTGGGGAACGCCCAGTCGCGCAAGGCCCGGGCCCGCTCAGCAACACCGTCCACTTCCGCAAAGACGTGCCCGACAACGGCGCTGCAAAAGGTCAGCGAGAATTGCTGATTGTGCCCGGCCGGACAACGGGCGCGCAGCACCGGGATGGTATAGGCGTCAAAGAAATCCATCAGGCCTGTGCCGATCAGGCGGCGTTCGCCTGGAGTCCACGCGCCATGGAGGTCGAGCCACGTGAAATAGGCGGCCAGTCGCATCGCCCGCGGCGTGATGCACCAGATATGATTATCGAGGGTGTCCGCCGCCGTCTTCTGTCCGGGCCGCTCCATCGCCAAAATCGACGGGTTCAGCGCCAGCATGACGATCTGCCCCTTGGCCTCGATGATGGCGGCCGGGTCGCCCAGCAAGGCGTCCAGGAAGATGTTGTGACGACGGAAGTCACCATCCCTGCCCAACCGGTCCTGGAAGCGCGCGTAGCATTTCGCCAGCAACGGCGGCGGATCGGCCAGCTTGCGCTTCAGGGCGGCGAGATCGGGAACGAAAAGCGGTTTATTCATGCGAGGGCCATGCCATCCGTACGGTCACTTTCTTCACTCCCGGTTTCGCCAGCGCACGCGCACGGTTTCCAGGTGGACGAGGTCGCCCCGCAGGACAATGTCTCTCGACCCGCCCGGCAACAGATCGAAACAGCGGTCGTCCGTATCCAGTCCGGCGGGCGGATCGACCCGGACGAAGTGGGCGAACACATCGGTCGAAAGCCGCAATACGGCGCGCCCCGCTTTTTCATCGCGCTCGAGCACCGTCATACCCACCTTCGCGGGCGGCATCTTGATCGATTTGAAATTCATGAAGAAAAACACGTTTGCCGCGATCACGCCGTCGGGCCCGTTCAGCTGCGCGTGGTAGAAGTCGCCGCTGCGCATCAGGGTCATCCGATCCATGACACAGCGCACCGAGGCATTCCTCCGTATGTCCACCGTTTGCGTCTTCCGCGAGCGGACCTTCCCTTCAAACGACAGCAGCGAATACGTCAAGGTGCCCTGGATACGACTCCGGGTGTCGTTGACGACCCAGGTCGAGACGCCGCACTCCTCTTCCTTGATGGACACCAGCACCGGAGCGCAGGCCTGACGAATCGCGTCGTAGGACGCCTTCTTGCGCAGGTAGTAGTCCACCACCGACCAACCGATCTCGCCCCAGGCATCCGGGAACATCCAGAACATGCTGCCCCCGCAATCGAATTTGCGCCGGCGCGCTTGCTCGGTCGCCGTCTTAAGCGCATCGGCCTGCAGAAGCTGCGAGGACTCAATCAACTGCTCCAGCGTCATGGACGCGGAATCACCGGCCAGCAGATCAATCGCGGCAAAAACCTTGAGTTGGCCCTTCGCGTCCTTCGCCATGAATCCGTGGCGATTGGTGTGGAAGCGGAATCCCTCGGAGTCCACCGTGCGCTGGCTTTCAGGCAGATAGTCACAGAGGGACTCCATCGCGGGCATCCCGAAATAGCCGTATTCCGAATTGAAGGTGCAGTGCGCGCGCCGGTAATTCCGGTAATCGATCTGGTCGTTGCCGCCGGTGGCGATGGACACCGACCACCAGTGCTGGTCGCCCTGATCCTCGTCATTGACGTCCACCCCTCCAAAGGGACTCGTCGGCCGATAAGGCCGATCCGGATCCAGGATCTTCAGCAGCCCCGGAATCAGCTCGTGCTCGAGAACCAGACTGGCGTTCGACTCGCAGCCGGGATACCAGTTGTTGTCGAAAGCCCAGTCGGATTCATTGCTGCCGCACCACAGGGCGATCGAGGCATGGTTGCGGAGCCGCGGCACCGCCGCCTTGATCTCGCCGGCGAGTTTCTCCCGGAAGCCGGCGTCGTCGCCGGGGTAGATGAAGCAGGCCATCATGAAGTCGTGCCAGATCAGAATGCCGTTGGCATCGCAGAAGTCGTAGAAATCGGCCTCCTCGTAGATGCCACCGCCCCACACGCGCAGCATGTTGATGTTGGCGTCCCGGATCAGGGTCAGCAGTCGCTCACGCCGCTCCGGCGTAATCCGCGCCACGACGCAATCGGAGGGTGCCCAGTTGGCGCCGTTGACGAAACACTTCTCACCGTTGACCACGAAGGTGAAGGTCTTCCCGTCCGCCACATCCCGTAGCGGCTCCTGCAAAAGCGTGATTTCCCGGATGCCGAAGCGTGTCGTACGGGAAACGCTGATGGAACCGCCACAGGACAGCCGTGTCTCAAGCGTGTACAGATGCGGTTTGCCCAGCGGCCGCGGCCACCACAGGCGCGGGCGGGCGACTTCAAACACGGCTTCGACTTGCTTCCTCCCCGGTGCCACCGCCTCCAGCGTCACCGTTTGCTCGCCAATGCCGGGGATAGTCAGTGTCAGAACGGCGGACGCCGGCGCGTCCGTCACGTTTTCGACCTCAGCCGCGACGGTAACCACTGCCCTGCCCTTTTCAGCCAGCCGGGTGCGGACCCAGACGTCGCGCAGTGCCACAGCGTCCAGGATTTCAATCCGGACAGGCCGCCAGATGCCGCAATTGACCAGGCGCGGCGCCCAGTCCCAGCCGAAGGTGAAGGCCGCCTTGCGCACCCAGATGCTTTCATGGGCGCCCTTGCCGTATTTCTCCCGCGGCTTGCTCTTCGCCTCGGCCACGCCGGCATCGAGGCGGATGATCAGCTCATTATCCCCCTTGCGAAGCGCCCGGGACACGTCGAAGCGATGGGCAATCAGGGCGTTGCCGGCGCGGCCGATCTCGACGCCGTTCAGCCACAGCACGGCATTCAGGTCGAGCCCCTCACAAACCAGTTCCGCCCGGGCGCCGCATGCGCCCTCGTGCGTGAAACGCCTCCGGAACCACCAAAATCGTTCCTCCACCCAGGCGCAATCGGCCGCGTTACGGTCATACAGCGGTTCCGCGATGCGGCCGTGTCGAAGCAGATCCAGATGCACCTCGCCGGGCACAACGGCCTCGCACGCCGCCCCCCAATCCGCAAGAGGCGGACAGACCTCCGCGCCTCCATCCAGGATCAGGGGTTTCTCGAGCAAATCCCAATTGCCGTCCAAGGTAATCGTCATCATGTTATCCTGTCTCCCATTGGTAGGTCCCTACCCTTGCATGGAGTCAATAAACTTTCGCCACGCGCTTGATCAGACTCACCGAAGGGATGGCTATAAGAAAGTAAGCCACCATCCATGGCGGCATGGACAGGCCCCTTATGCCCGGCACCAAGCCGAGAAACTTCACCGGCTTCATGCCGATCTGGACACTCTGGACCGGCTGATCGGCACCGTAGAACTCCACGTCCTGCGAATAGACCGCCTGCCCGACGAGCAGTTCCTTCGTCACCGTGCCGGTCTTGTGGCGGATCTGGAGCCTGTACGGCTCGGTGCTGGCGTCGGCCTTCAGTTGCCAGGTCGCGACGGCGCCAACGGCAGCGCCCGTCTTGGGATCGGTCTCCGTAACAATTTCCTGGATCCAGCACCCGCTCGCACCGGCGTTGGTCCGGGTCACTTCAGCCAGCCCTTTCTGCGGCACCATGTGAGCCAGTTCGCCGACGGCTGAAACAGGGAAACAGGCCTGTATCGATACGGTTTCACCGGCCTTGGGCGGAACGAAGGCCAGGCGCTGGAAACACCACGTCCCCAGGATGGCAATAGGCAGGAGGGCCACCAACAGCGGCCAGCCTTCCTGGCGCATCGTCGTCAGCCCGATCATGTTCTTCGTGGAGCGGTAGCGCGCGATGGCTTCCTTGTCCTTTCGCCTTTTCGCCTCGCGCACCAGTTCCTTCAGCCGTTGCTTGTCCTGGTCGCACCGCCGCAACAGGTCCTGGTTGGTGGTAAACCGCCGCGAGAAAGTGATGATGGACCCGGTCCCGACGGCCACGATCACCAGCGCCCAATCCATGGGCAGGCGCAGCAGCCCATTCAGCATCGGGTCGGCCAGGGACAGAATCGTATTATTGAACCATTCCAGCATAAATTTAGGCGCCCTCCATCAAATGGATGATTCCCCGATTCCCGTCCACGCGGAGTTTCGCCCCGTCCTGGATCCGCTTGGTGGCGCCCGGACAGACCACGGCGGGGATGCCGAAGTCGCGGGCCACGATGGCGCCATGGGAAAGCACGCCGCCCTTCTCCACGATCAAGCCACGGGCATTGACAAAAAGCGAGGTCCACCCCGGGTCGGTCGACGGGCAGACCAGAATGTAGTTGGCGCCCAGATCGCGCGGTTCGCGCGGATCAAAGACGATGCGGGCCGTGCCGGTGGAAACGCCGGCGGAGACCGCTTCGCCCTTCAATTCCGTCGCATGCTCGTACTTCCGCGGGAGCCCAAGCTGCTCGATATCCTGGGTGTCAATCACGTCGGGCATGTCCAGGCGCTGGAGGGCCTGCCACCGGATACGGCGCCTGGCTACGGCTTCCAGGAGTTCCCCGCGCCTGCCCTCGAAGGACTCCAACTCTTCCAGACGCAGGAAGAAAACCTCGCGGCCAAGATCCCAGCGGCGCGCCAGTTCCAGGATCGCCAGTCGAATCAGTTCGTAACCCATCATCAGGTAATGCTTGCCCGATTCGCGGTAGGCCAGCAACTGCTGCGTCTGGCGGAGACTGACGGTGATCTCTTCGTGAAAGGACGCCCCGCCCCACTTGGCCAGCAGACCGGGTAGTTTCCTCTCCACCTCGGAGCGATGATGCGCGTGCCGATTGTGGAGATCCGGCGAATAATCGCTGCGACGCATGGCGTCAAGGACGGAATCGAGCTGCCGCGGGTTCTCGCGGTTTCGTGGCTCGGCCAGTTCCATTTCTCCGACGGCCCGGTGGCCGTACGCCTCGAGGAACTGCTCCATCGTCGCCTCGCCGTACGCAACCCGGTAGAGCATCTGGTCCTGGGCGACCGTGGTATCGCCATCCAGTCCCATGGTGAGCGTACAGGCGAGCCGGCCGCCCTCCTCGTCGCCCATCAACTGCATCAACAAGCCGCGCAGATCCGTGAACGCCACGGCCCCGAAGAAGCCGGGCTTGAGCGATTCCTTGCCGAACTCGTTCAGGACCCGGTGACAGCGGGCCTGCAGTTCCGCGCAT